>CAZZLB010000001.1:0-47052 GCA_964654655.1 uncultured Rhodoferax sp.
CGCCCGCGCTGATTCTGTGGCTCGCCACGCATCAGGCTTCGCGCTGCATTCACCCCTGCGGATAAGGTCGCCAACCCCTCGTCGGCCTGACCCGCATGCAGCAGGGCATAGCCGAGCAGCGAACGTGCCGCGGTGCTGAAACGCCCCACCTCCTGATCCTGGGACTCGCGCGCGAGCAGATCCGCAACAATTTGGGCATTTCGACGCGCTGCAGCAACCCCTTCTTCGAGCTGTCCAGCCATCAGGGACAGGCGCGCAAAGCGTGCCACGGCGCTGCTCAGCACCAGCGCATTGCCCACGCGGTCCGGCTCAGCCGCCAGCAGCGCTTGTGCGCAGGCGCTTGCCCTGCGCGCCGCTTCAATGGCGTCGGCAAGCCGCCCCAGACTGGGCAGCTCGCTGGCCGAATACAGCAGATCCACCCGCTGCACCTGGAGTTTGCATGCCAGACTGCGCGCCTTCATGTCCCCGGCGTTGAGCTTCAGGGCATGCTCAACCATTCCAGAGCCGCGTTCTATGCTTTGCAGGGCAGCATTGACCTCCCCGCGATGGAGCAGCAGCATCGCCTGACTGCGTCGCACCGCCGCCCCCCGAAACAGCCAAGCCGGGTCGTCACGGCCCGCAGCCGCGACCCGCTCCAGCACTGCGAGCGCCTGTGCATAGCGCGCCAGAGCACTATCCTGGCGTCCCATGTTGTCGACTCCGACATTCCCTTCGACGTCGGCCATGCGCCGCAAGGCATCCACCAGATCCATTGACTCAGCCAATGTCAAGTCCGTTCGCCGGGCACGCTGTGCCAGGTAGTCGGCAACTGCCTTGACCAAGGCTTCGCGCCCCGGCGTCAGGCCGCGGGTCAGCGCGTCATTGACATCGAAAATCATGGTGCGCGCCAACGAATGCACCGCGTCCAGATGCTGCTGGGCTGCCTGGCGGGCGTGCTCCGCCAGCCTTGCCTGCCACAGCGCGATGCCAGTGGTGACCGAGACTGCAAGCAAGGCGCTACCCAAGGCGGCCACGCCCCAGCGATGGCGCGACAGGAATTTGCCCATCACGTAGCGCAGGGTCGGTTCGCGGGCACTGACCGGATGGCCATCAAGATAAGCACGCAGGTCAGCAGCCAGCGCGTCCACGCTGGTGTAGCGACGCCGTGCGGACTTCTCCAGCGTCTTGAGCAGTATGTGGTCCAGATCGCCGCTGAGATGCTTGCGGTGTTTGAGCCAGTGCGGATCGCTGCTGATGCCGTCGGGCAAACTGCTCGGGCGCGTGGGAGTCTCATCCAGCACGCTGAGTGCCGCCTGGGCCGGAGTGCTTGCGTCGCGCCCGGTCGGGCGCACGCCGGTCAGCAGTTGGTACAGCAGCACACCCAGGCTGTAGATGTCGGTGGCCGTACCGACTGGCTCGCCACGCACCTGCTCCGGGCTGGCGTAGTTGGGGGTGAAGGGCAGCGTTCGGTCATTGGCCAATTCAGCCGCGCCCGTATTGCTGGCGTCAGCGGGATCAAGCGCCATGACAATGCCAAAATCAAGCAGCTTGACCTGGCCTTCAACGGTCACCAACACATTGCCGGGCTTGAGGTCGCCGTGTACCAGAAGATTCTGGTGCGCGTGCGAAACGGCTTGCGTCAGTTGCAAAAACAGGTTTAGCCTTTGCGTCAGGTTCAGACCCAGCACGGCCTGATCAATCGGCGTGCCGTCGACAAACTCCATGACGAAGTAGGGCAAGCCGTCGGATGACAGGCCAGCGTCGAGCAGCGTGGCGATATGCGGGTGGTGCATGCGCGCCAAGGCCTGGCGCTCCTGGGCAAAACGCTGCAGGACCGCGGCGCTGGTCATGCCGGGCTTGAGCAGCTTGACCGCAGCCCGGCCCTGGTAACTGCCGTCAGCGCGGTGCGCTTCGAAGACATCGCCCATGCCACCAGAACCCAGCGATCTGACGATTTGCCAGGGACCAAGTTGCTCACCGATGCGCTCTGGCGCGCCCAGCACCGTGAGCGCGGCCGGATGGCTCAGAAAGCCCGCGTTCTGCTGGTCAGTCTGGTCGGGGTCATGCGCTAGCAAAGACCTGATTTCGGCTCGAATCGACTCATCAACTTCTGCCGCCGCAATAAAGGGCTCGCGCTCGGCGTCCGGCAGTTCGACCGCCTGCCCGTAGAGGCGCTTGACGACGGCCCAGGTGTAGTATGTGTTTGCGTGGCTCGAAGACATGAAAAGTAGTGTGACAGCAAAAGAGTCTAGCGGATGCATCCGACGAGCAGCCCGCTTGCCTGGCCCGCGCGACAAGCTTTCCCTGGCTTACGGAGATTTCTCCTGCGCAAAGGCTCATTCTGCGTCAACAATTTTGCACCCAGACCGTCCCAAGCTGGCCGCAAGCCGGCTTGTCAGGCGTGGTATCTTCGCCATATGCAGGACAGACCGCAGGAAATCACCCATTGGCTCAATGCCCTGGAAGCGGGAGACGAGCCGCATGCCGGCAGTGTCGGCAATGCCCTGTTTACCTGGCTATACGACGACTTGTACCGGGTTGCGCGCAACCATATGCGCAAGGAGTCCGAGGGGCATACGCTGAGCGCCACGGCTCTGACGCATGAATCGTGGTTCCGCATGAACGAGCAGACCCGGACCCAGTGGGCCAGCCGCGCGCACTTTCTGGCGGTGGCTTCGACCGTGATGCGGCGCATCCTGGTCCACCACGCGCAAGCCAAGCGTGCCAATAAACGCGACGCCGTTCTGGAATCCCTGACGCTGGCCGAGAACCTTCCGTTGGCTTCGCAGGGCACCGATGTGGTTGCCGTTCACGAAGCCCTGCTGGCCTTCGAGCAGGTGGACGCGCGCGCCGCCCGCGTGGTCGAACTCAAATTCTTCGGCGGCATGGAGAATACCGAGATCGCCGAAGCACTGGACATTTCGGTGGCGACCGTGAAGCGCGAATGGAGTCTGGCGCGCGCCTGGTTGTTGCGTGAGCTCAGCAACGACTGTGACAAGGCCTGACAAGCGTTTTCTCTGTTAGGGCACCGGAAACAGCTTAGCGGCCAATTAGGGCTGACTCTGCTTGAGAGCCCTCTCGCGTAACCACAGCGCATAGCTCTGCGGAAAAGCCGCCTGGTAGCGCGCCTGGTAGAACAAAGCCTCGTCCTTGCGCCCCAGCAGGTTGGCGCTGTCGATCAGCTTTTCAATCACGCGTCCCTCTGGCGAAAAGTGCAGAAGCTTCTCCGCCAGATCATGCAGATAGGCAGCGTTCTCAGGTGTCAGTTCGGACATCGTGAGTTCGGCAAAACGGACCTGATCACGATACAGCCGGGAATCACGAATTTTCTCCAGTGTGTTGTCGCGATAGGCCGCATCACGGTAAGGCGCGGCGAGGTAAATCTGGCTGACCCGACGATAGTCCCAGCCGGCGTAGGCCACGGCCAGTGCCAGCAACACGGCCAGCGCGCCTGGCAGAAACGAAAGGCGACCTGACACTCCAGTTGTTCGACCTGGGGTGCGCCACAGCAGCCAGATACACAGGCCAAAGGCCATCTGGAACGGGCCATACCAGAGCGGGTACTCCAGCATGCTGTGCAGCAGGATCAACGCCAGCACAGCCCATGCCATTTGCCGCGTGGCGTCAGTCTCGCGCCAGGGTCGGGCGCGCCACAACAGCCAGACAGCGACGGCGCAAACCGTCAGTGACAGCGGCACACCGAGTTCCACCGCCAGGTGCAGCGGCAGATTGTGGGCGTTGTCCAGAATGTCGCAAAAACGCTCCCCCGGATACAGCGTGACGAAATGGGCGTAGTCGAGTTCGCCCCAGCCCCAACCAAGCCAGGGCTCTTGCGCAATCAGGTGCAGCACGTTGGACCACAGGGTAATGCGACTGGTGCATGGGGTGGCGCCCTCATGCAAGCGCCCGAGAATGCCACTGGACTGCGCGTCAAGTCCGCCCAGGGCCGGCAAGGCAAATGCCGCCACCGCATACGCCACGATAGCTGTCAACAAAACAGGCCAGGCAACAGATTGCGATCCTTTTGCAGCAAGCCTGCTCCAGACCAGGTGCAGTGCCAGCAGCAATAGCAATTGCACCATGCCGGTACGGGACGCTGAGGCTGCGTTGCCCAGAGCCAGCAGGATCGCCGCGAGCAGGCTTGCCGCCCTGCCATCGGCGTCGCTGGTGCGGTGCGCCATGGCAACACCTTCGGCGTGGCGGTAAGCGTTGAACCAGAGCAATGCCGCCAGACCCATGTTGGTCAGTGTCGCAAACTGGTTGCGCTGGCGCAGGTTGGCAAAGGCTTCACCGACCTCGGTGCTGTTGACCCAGGGGGCCAATACTGATGCGACGCCAAAGTACTGCAGCAGGCCGATAGCCGCACTGATCAACGCAGCGGCCAGCCAGGCCGTAGCCGCAGCGCGGTCCAGCCACACTGGCGCGGTCCATAACAGAATCGGCGTCAGACATCCCAGCGTCAGCAACCACGGAACAACGATTGACGACGGCCCGGGAGAAAACGGATTGAGCCACGGCAGCGCGACAAAAAGGGAAACAGCGATAAAGTTCATAAAGTGACCAAAATTCTCCCTGCGCATTATTGTTGGACAATACCCACAAAGTTCTTCCTCCCTGCAGAATTGGAGGGGTATGGCGTTTCATTCGTTATGATTGACTTTTACACTGGTAACCGCAATGAAAACTGACAATCTAGAAGACTATTTCAGAGGACAACAAGTATCCCTGCAATGGCTGCCCATCTTGCGCGCCCTGGCCTTTGAAATGTCGGCCAATGCAGAAACCACGGAACTAAGACAGTTGTTCTTCAAGATCGGTGAGCATTTCGCCAATGATACGGAAGATCGTTTCCAGTCTGTACAAACCCTCGCTCAACTTGAAGAGCAGCTTAATGAATTTTGGTCACAGATCAACTGGGGTTGGGTCGATTTGAAGGAAGTCAAAGCCTATATTGAAATTTCTCATCAGGCGGCACCCCTGGCAGAGGCGTTCGGTGACGATGCACTCCAATGGAGCGTGGGCTTGTTGGAGGGCTTTTACCAAAGTGTATTCAAAGTACTTGGGGCCAGTGAAACCATGGTTGTGCAAGGTATCGGAGAGTCATCCAACGGCATGGACATTCGTCTGCGTTTTGGACGACCAGACTAATTACAGGATTGAAGGAGCAAAGGCATGGCCAAGACGGGAGGGAGTCCCTCGACGTTGTTCCGGTCACTTAAACCGGACGAAGAATCTGTTCAGGTCAGCGCCAGCGCGGCCGCGCGGGAGGCAGAACAGAGATGGCCGCTGTTCAAGGCTGTATCACCCCGGAAGCAGGAGCCCACACCGGTGCTTTCACCGCAGGAGCGAGTGCTCTGGGGCAAGCAGGAACGCCCCAATGGCCAGGCGCGCAAGCCGGCTTTGTCGGTGCCCGGCGTCAGCAACAAACTGGCGGCAAGTTTGAACCGGATGGGTGGCCGCGCTGCACAGGGTGCTGTTGCCAGTGCGCCTTTGCGGGCTGAGCGGGAGAGTCCATTGCAGGATTCAATGCGCGGCGCTACGAAATTTGCGGCGGAACCGACAGCAGGTGGTCGCGGACTGCCGTTTTCAAAGGCCCATGCATCGGAACCAGTGGAAGAAGCCGAGATGACTGGTGCGATTGACTCAGACGATTCTCTGGCGAACTTGTTCAGCCGACTTGAGGGCAAAGAGCAGTCAGTGGGCAAACCCGCCGGCAAACGGCCTTCGTTCCTGGGACGACTAGGCCGGCGATGAGTGTTGTTGGCGTTGTTTCAATGAAAGGTGGCGTCGGCAAGACGTCTGTCACCGCCAATCTTGCGACTGCCCTGGCACAAAAACTGGGTTCCGGCCGCGTGTCTGCCATCGACCTTGACCCGCAAAATGCGCTGCACTGGCACTTTGGAATTCACGATCCAGAGACTGAAGGTGTATGCAAACAGTCTCTGAAGGGCGAAAGTTGGACTGGCATAGCGCTGGCCAGCGATTTTGATGTAACCTGTCTGCCCTATGGTGGCGCAAGTGAACCCGAACGGGAGGCTTTTGAGGCCCTGCTTTCGAGTAAGTCGCATTGGCTCGGGGATCAAATCGAGCAGGCCGGACTGAGCGAGGACCGGGTAGTGTTGATTGACACGCCACCGGGCTCCACGGTGTATCTGAGGCAGGTGTTCGCCTGTGCTGACGTGATACTGATCGTGTTGCTGGCGGACGCTGGATCCTATGCGACGATACCGGCGATGGAATCCTGGCTCGACGAGATGTCTGCGGCTTTCCCTCGCCTTCAGAGCATTTACCTACTTAACCAGATTGATCGAAGTGATTCATTCAACCGTGACGTGGCCGACCTGTTGCAGCGCGACCTCGGGGATCGGCTGGCGCCGCTTGGCATTCACGGTGATGAGGCGGTGAGCGAGGCACTCGCCTTTCAGCAACCGGTACTGACTTATGACCCTTATGGACAGGCCAGTCATGACATTGCCCGACTCGCGACATGGATGATCGCCACTCTGAACCGATGAGTCCCCGCGTGCTGCTAAGTCTCTGGCGGGAACGCTGGGACAAACCTGCAGCAGCAACCCGTTCGACAGCATTTCTGCAAGGCGGATTCGATCGCTGGACGCATTGGCTGACGTACGGATCGGTCTGGTCTGTGCGGGGTGTCACCATCACAGGCGCTGTGAGCTGTCTGATCCTGGCAACACTGGTTTTGGTTGTGCAGCTCGACGTGACCGAGCAGATCATTTTCTCGGTCTTTGTGCTGTGTCTGGCCTTGTACGCTCGCCGCTATGCAGGTCATTTTGCGACGCTGTTGCTATTCGGCTTGAGTTCAGTCATGTCGGCACGTTATCTGTACTGGCGTTTGACAGCCACACTTGCCCCGGACTTCGATTTGGCATTCTTTGCAGGTTTGTGCCTTTGTCTTGCCGAACTTCACCTTTGGTTACTGACGATTACAGGCACAATGAAAGACTTGTGGCCGGTCAAGAAAGCGCACGCTGCCTTGCCTGCTGAGTCGGCGGGTTGGCCGGAGGTCGATATTTTTGTCCTCTGTAGCAACCATTCGTTGCAAACCGTGCAGTCCACGGCAACGGCAGCGCTGAGGCTCAGTTGGCCCAAGCGCATGTTGAAAATCCATCTTCTGGATGAGACCCTGCGCGATGAGGTCCGGGCATGGGCAGAGTCAATGGCTATCTCCTACCTTTGGCCGACGGAGGGATCGAGCGACCGGGCAAGCCGAATAAACCAGGCAGTCAGCAGTTCGGCCGGCCATTTGATCGGCATTTTCGAGTGCGGTTCAAATCCAGGCACTGATTTCCTGAAGATGACGCTTGGGTGGTTCTTGCGCGACATGAATCTGGCCATGCTGCAAACGCCAGGGCACTTTCTGGCCCCGCCACCATCATCACGCGTCATGGAGTTATTCAGCGAGCCGGAATTGGGTATCCCCTGCGCCCTGATTCGCCGATCCATGCTGAGTGAAGTCAATGGGATCCAAGCAGGACCCATATCCAAGCGAAACCACACTGCACTCAAGTTGCAGGCGGCTGGCTACAGCACTGGCTATCTTGGCTTTAGCTCCAAGAGTGAAAAGACTGCAACGGACGTGTTTATGGCCTATCGTCCGTTTGGTGACTACTCACTTCAATGGAAGATGCAGCTTGAGTACTTCCATGACGCACTGGGGTTCTTTCGTCGCCTGCCCCGTCTCGTCTACTTTTTGGCACCAGCAGCTTATCTGTTGCTTGATATCCGGCTCATCCACACCTCAGCGGCCCTATTGGGTGCCTACGGCTTGCCGCATCTCATTCATGGCTACATGTCCCAGGAAAGAAGAAGCAGCGAATACCGCTTCAGTGAATGGACAGAGATCCGTGAGATGCTGCTCGCCTGGTATATCCTGTGCTGGACTACAGTGACGCTGACGCGAACGGAAATCATCAAATGGAAAAGCCGGCTTGGGTCAGCATCGCCAACCGGACCACGCGCATTCAAGTGGAAAACGCTGGTGCCGTATCTTGTGATTTTTGCCCTGAATCTGACGGCCGTGACGAGCGGTGTGAACGAGTTGACGAATGCGCCTGATCTGACTGATGAGATGGCTGTCCTGTTTATTGTCTGGGCTCTTTATCACGTCATGTTTCTCACCGCCATGCTCGCGGTGTATGAAGAAAGCAGACATATTGAATTGCACACGAGATTGCAAAGGCATCTTCCCGCGATGATCAGATTGCCAAGTGGTCGCACTCTGTCCTGCACCACCGATAACTTTCCAGAGTCTGCGTTGGTCCTCAAGTTGCCAACGGCAGTACCCATGGAGAATGAGATGTCGGTGAACATCTCTATCTTCCACAACAATCGTGAGTTCTCGTTCCCGGCGCAAGTGACGCTGACGCGTGATTTGTTCTGGCGAGCCCAAATTGAAGGGGCTGCACAAAATGTGTACAACTCGCTGGCTGTTGCGGCATACTCGCGTGGGCAGGATTGGCCAAAATGGTTGCCAGCTCGCGATGCCGACCGTCCACTACCCAAGTGGTTGGCACCGGCTCTCGCAACGCTGCGCCGTCGGGCCTCCACGCGCTTGACCGATCTTGGGAAATTTGTGAGCAGGCAATTCAATCGTGGCCGGATGCATATAGGGAAGAAAAAATGACTGAACCAGGACGACTGTCATACCAGACTCGCTGGAACTTGCTGGCGGTAGTGCTTGTTCTTGGATTTTCCATGCTGTTTGCGGCAACGTCGGCGGAGTCAAAGTCGCGGACCAAAGCAGACAAGACAAACGCCCTTGCAGAGGCAAGTGGCGAGCCTGGTGCTCAGAAAGGCCCCCCTCGGCACCGTGTTGTTTCCTTTACTTTCAAGCAGATGGGCGCGTGGTCAGCCATCAAATTGAGGGGGGTAGACGGTTCCCAGACGCTGTCGTTCCCGATTCGTGCAGATGAGGTAGTGGTCGCTGCGAAGCTGAGAATCGCCTACGACTATTCACCTGCCCTTATTCCCGAGTTGAGTCATTTGAAGGTGTCACTGAATGAGCGCTTTGCGACCGTGCTGCCTTTGCCCAAAGACAAGGGTGTCGGAAATACACGCGATATCGATATTGATCCACGCTGGTTTTTCGATGTTAATTACCTTCGTTTCAAGCTCATCGGACACTACACGCGAGATTGCGAGGATCCATTTCATTCTTCCTTGTGGCTGACTTTAAGTGATTTGGGGCGTCTGGAACTCACCCTGGCGCCCTTGCCCACGGTGAACGAGTTGAAGAACTTGCCAGCGCCGTTTCTGGACAAACGCGACAACATGCCTTTGAGCTTGCCGTTCGTGTTTGCGAGCAGCCCTTCTCTTGGCGCACTGAAAGCAGCTGGCGTGCTTGCGTCATGGTTCGGTTTGCAGGCCGGCAGCCGGGGAGCGCAATTTCCGGTTCTGCTGAACAATCTGCCAGAAGGCAATGCCGTGGTGTTCGTGTCGGGAGGAAAGACGCTGGAGGGGATCAAGGGCACGAGTGCCGCCACCGTGTCGATACAGGCGCACCCGAACAACCCACAGGCAAAATTGCTGGTCATCAGTGGTGGCAACGACGAAGACCTGGCGCGCGCCGCACATGCAGTGGCGTTGTTTACGTCAACGCTTGCGGGCTCGGCTGTCACGGTCACCAAAGAAATTGCGACGGCTCCGCGCAAGCCCTATGACGCCCCGGCCTGGATTCCTACGGATCGACCAGTGCGCTTCGGTGAGTTGGCACGACCTGAGGAACTGCGCACTCAAGGCTACTTCCCTGAAGTGATCCGGCTGAATTACCGCGTTGCGCCGGATCTGTTTGCGTGGCGCACACCAGGCGTCCCTTTGAAGCTGAAGTACCGCGCCATTCGCTTGCCAGGTCACAAGAGCTCCAGTCTCAATGTCGGAATCAACTCCAATTTCATTCAAGCGCTGGCCATCAACGAACCTTACCCGAAGTCGAAGGAAGTCGATTACGTCAAAGACAAAGTCGCTGTGCGTGAAGAACTCCTCTTTATTCCGCCGTATGGCGTTGCGGGACGTGATCAACTTCAGTTCAGCTATTTCTTCGACTTCGTCAAGGAGGGGCAGTGTCGCAACATGCCGCCGGACAATTTGCAAGGCGCGATTGACCCGGAGTCGCTCCTGGATTTCAGCGGTTTTCCCCATTACACCGCCTTGCCCAATCTGGCTTATTTTTCAAGCATCGGATATCCGTTTACACGCTTGGCAGACCTGTCGGAAACTGCTGTGGTCTTGCCTGACAGTCCCAATGCGGACGAGCTTGGCCTGTACTTGACACTGATGGGAAGAATGGGTGAAGCAACGGCCTATCCAGCCTTGCGACATGCGCTTGTGGCCACTTCCGACGTGGAGAAGATGGCGTCCAGAGACCTCATGGTGATTGGCTCCGCAAGAAGCCAGGCCCTGATGGCGAAATGGGCGGACCGTCTGCCAATGGTTCAAAGCAACGGTGACCGTTACGTGCGCGAAGCCGATACAGTCTGGCGCCCGGTCTACCGCTGGGAACAACAGGACGTTCAGTCGCCGACGCAGCCCAAGGGTGGTCTGACACTGACAGGGATCGGAATCGGAAATCTGGCAGCCCTGATGGCTTTTGAGTCACCACTGGAGGCAGGACGCAGCGTAGTGTTCTTGTACGCAGACAAGGCTGCCGACTTGAGAAAACTGTCGGATGTTCTGACCGATCCCGAACGAATTGCATCGGTTCAAGGCGATTTTGTGATCGTGGATGACAAGAGCGTCAGCCATACAAAAGTAAGCCACACTTACTACGTAGGTTCACTGCCATGGCTTAGCAAGGTCCGCTGGTTTCTTTCTGATCAACCCTATGTACTTGGGATACTCGCCAGCATCATTTGCCTGTTGATGGCTGCAATCGTTTACCGAAAACTGGGCCCTATCAACGCCAAGCGGCGCAAGACCACCGCGTGATACTGCCATGCACATTTCGCAAAAGTTGGGATATCTGACATTGACGATCGCTGCACTGGCGGCGCCAGCGCTGGCCAGTGACGATCTGGAAACCAGCCAAATGGTCGACCAGGCCCGCCTTTGGCAGCAGAAGCGGCGCGACGATCTCGCCGCAGAAATCTGGCGCAAGGTGTTGCGATTTGACCCCAAACACCCCGAGGCGCTGGCCAGACTTGGTGCGATGGAGCCAGTCCCCAACAAGTTGCCACCGCCGTCCGGCGCGCCAGCGGACATGGCGCCGAAGCAAAAGCCCCTGGCACAGGCTAAACTCCCGGCATCCGCGCCATCTCGGCCCAGAGCCGCCGGGCACAGCACGAAACCAACCAGTGATTCAAATATGAATTTTTCCAGTTCACTGGAGCTAGCTCCTGCGAAACCCAAGCCCTGAAGTCGTCGAAAACGATCTATGCAAGTCATCGCTTTCATCTCGGGCAAAGGCGGAGTTGGCAAGACCACCCTGGCAGTCAACGTCGCCGTGGCTCTGGCGTTGCGCCACAAACGCGTGCTACTGATAGACCTTGATCCGCAGAATGCGCAGCGCCTCCACCTGGGCATGAATCCCGAAGAAATTGCCGGATTGACGCGGGAAGGTATTTCACATAGTTCGATTTTTGACAGCCCTTTTGGAATTCAGTTCATCCCTTTCGGCAGAATTACCGATACCGAACTGGAAGAATTTGAGGCCGAACTCAAGAAGTATCCAGGCTGGGTGTCTGATGGCATTGATTCGCTTAATCCGGGTTCGTTTGACTTCGTCATACTTGACACACCGCCGGGTCCAACTGCCTACTTGCAGCAGGCGCTGGCAGCAGCGAATCGCGCGTTGGTCGTTGTACTGGCCGACGCGGCCTCCTACGCGACCATTCCCAAGATGACATCACTGGTCGAGCAATACACCGCTGAGCGAACAGATTTTTTTGGGTTCAGCCTGCTGATCAACCAAATGCCAGTGCATAACAAGTTGAGTCATCAGGTGCGCTCGTCACTGTACGCCAGCTATGCCAATCAGGTTGTTCCGGTGGCCGTGCACAAAGATCCGCGTGTCTCACAGGCCCTGGGCTTTGAACGACCCGTGCTCCAGTATGAGCCTGGATGCCAGGCGAGTCTGGACATTCAGAGCGTGGCAGACTGGCTGCTCGACAGCATTGAACAATGAGTTTGCAGTGTTTGAAATATGGTTTTTAGCTCAAACATCTTCCTCTTTGCATTTCTCCCGCTCTTTCTTGCCTGTTACTACCTGACCCCCTTGCGCGCCCGATCGGCGCTGATTCTGATCTTCAGTTGGGCTTTTTATGCTTGGTGGCGCCCTGATTTTCTGGCATTGCTGGTCGGCGTCACCAGCGTCAGCTACGCTTTTGCGCTGGCCATTGGTTCGAGCAGCGAGCAAGCAAGCCGGCATCGCCTGCTGACCGCCGGTGTCACGCTCAATCTGCTCGCCCTGGGTTATTTCAAGTATGCCAACTTTGGGGTCGACAGTCTGAACGCGGCTTTGACTGCGCTGGGTTTCAATGCCATTGAATTCACGCGTGTGTTGTTGCCCATCGGCTTGTCCTTTTATATATTTCACGCCATCAGTTATCTGGTGGACATTTACCGCCGTGAGGCACCGCCGGCACGAAATTTCGTCGACTTCGCAGCCTTTATTGCACTCTTCCCGCATTTGGTGGCAGGGCCGGTACTGCGTTATCACCTGCTGGCCGAGCAATTCAGAAGCCGCAAGCACTCGCTGAGTAACTTTTCCAGTGGCTGCGTTGTATTCATGGTGGGTTTTTGCAAAAAGGTCCTGATTGCCGACAGCGTTGCACCATTGGTGGAAGCAGCGTTCTCAGCGCCTGTACCCACGCTGGCCGATGCATGGCTTGGCGCCAGCGCCTACACGATTCAGCTGTTTTTCGACTTCAGCGGCTACACCGACATGGCTATTGGCCTGGCACTGATGATCGGATTTGTCTTCCCCGAGAATTTCAACGATCCTTACCTGTCGCGCTCCATAACGGAGTTCTGGAAGCGCTGGCACATGTCACTGTCAAACTGGTTGCGTGAATACCTCTATGTCTCGCTTGGTGGCAACCGCAAAGGCTTGGTACGCACCTACATCAATTTGTTCCTGACCATGCTGCTGGGCGGTCTGTGGCACGGCGCAAACTGGACTTTTGTGCTCTGGGGCGCCTGGCACGGCGGTATTTTGATATTGGAGCGCTACTGGGAGCAGCGCCTGGGCAAACCCATGCTGCCTGGCTGGCTGCGCGTTATCAAGACCATGCTGCTGGTCATCTTTGGCTGGGTCCTTTTCAGGGCGTCCAATGTGGTTGGCGCTGTGCGCATGTTTGAGGGGATGCTTGGACTGCATGGCACAGGATTCAGTCCGCCCGTGCAGTGGCAGGTGACTCCGGATCGGTTGATGGTCCTCGCGCTTGGTGTGCTGCTGGTCTACGCCATGCCCTGGCTCAAACGCCAGGGTGGCATGTACCTGCGTTACCTCCTGCTGCCTTTGTTCTTGTGGGCGGTAGCGACGCTGTCGGCGCAGTCTTTTACGCCTTTTCTGTATTTTCAGTTCTGAGTTCCCGATGCCCAACAACGCCCCAACCGTCGATCATCCGGCAACGCGGTCCCGCTACAGCGTCCTGGCGGCACTGACACTCTCGAGCGTGATGCTGGCGGGCACCTGGCAAATCATTGCGGCCGCCATCTTGCCGGCCGGACTGGATTTTCCGCGTAGTTGGCTGGACTTCCGTGAAGGCCGCAGTACTGGCGCGCTTGAAAAACAGCTTGACCAGCGGCTACCCGCGCGCAGCGCCCTTGTTGACGCGGCCAACAGCCTGCGGTACCTGCTTACCGGCAGCGGCGGGGAACAGGTCCGCCCGGGCAAGGACGGGTGGCTGTTCCTGACGGAAGAGTTCCGCTATGACGCTGACGGCCGTGCCAATCTGAAAGTTCGTGCGGAACTGCTTGGCGCTGCCGCCCGCAGTCTGCAACGCCAGGGGGTCAAGCTGATCGTGGCCGTGGTGCCTGACAAAGCGCGGGTATATTCAAACAAATTGTCCAGCACGCGTTACCCGGAATACAACCGTTCGCGTTATGCCGATGCCGTGAATGCCTTTGAACAGCAAGGCGTCACCACGGTCAACCTGTTGCAGCCTCTGGTCCGCGCGGCAGCTCAGGGCGAAGTCTATTACCGCACCGACACCCACTGGAACCAGAACGGTGCCGAAGTGGCGGCACAAGCGGTTGCAGCGGCCATCAAACAGCTGGGCTTGGTGCTCGAAGAGACCAGTTTTAGCAGCCGCAAAGGCAGCCCCGTGGAACGCCCGGGTGATCTGATCCGGCTGATGGGCCTCGGCGAGAACTTCAGGATGCTCGGCCTGCTGCCGGACACAGAAGCGCCCGTCGTGACCGAACAAAGCAGTGCCCAGAGCGCGGGGCTGTTTGGTGACAGCGCAGTGCCAGTCGTCGTAACGGGCACTTCCTATTCCTTGCGTGCCAACTTTGTCGGCTATCTGCAACAGGCCGTCTCGAGCAAGGTACTCAACGCAGCGAAGGATGGGGGTGGCTTTCTGCAAGCAACAACGTCCTATCTGAAGGACGATGCGTTTCGCTCCAGCAAACCAAAGGTATTGGTGTGGGAAGTACCTGAGCGATTTCTCTGGCAAGCGCTCGATGATGAAAAGAAGTGGTTTGACACGCTCAACTGGAAGGCCGATCAATGATCATGGTCCCTTCACTGTCACCGGAGCAACTACAGGGCTTTCAGCGGGTTGTTGCCCGTTCGATAGAAACACGCAGCCATTTTGAGGTGTTCGCCTGGTTGCAGGGAGAAATGCAACAATATCTGCGGCACGACATCATGATCGCGAGCTGGGGCGATTTTTCCAGCGGGTTGATCCAGTACGACATCATTTCAGCGCTCGACGGCGTGCGTTCCTTGAGTGCCAATTTGCAAGTCATCCACCCACTGCTTCTGGGGCTCTTCCAACGCTGGATTGAGGCCGGCGGCAAGCCCATTTCCATGACCGCTGGAGTGGACGGTTTTCAGATCGCAGCAAACGAGCAGCCAAACGCCCTGTGTGATGCGATGCGATCAATGCACTATGCGATGGCCCATGGCATCAGCGACAAGAGGGACAGCTACGACTGTTTGTACGTCACCTTGCGTATCGAGGAGTGTTTCAACGAGGCCGAGCATGAAGCGATGGCTATCGCCTTGCCCTATATAGACATAGCGTTGCGACAGGTTGACCTGTTGCCGCATCAGATTCAAGCGCATGCTGTCATCTCCACGCCACTTATCTATGACCTGCTGCAAGATCGCGGGCTTTCAGGGAGGGAAGTCGAGATCCTACAATGGGTGGCCCTTGGAAAAACCAATCCGGAAATCGGGAAAATTCTGAAGATAAGTGAATTCACGGTAAAGAACCACATGCAGCGCATCTTCAAGAAAATGGATGTCAGTAACCGCGCCCAGGCGGTTGGCAGATTCAAGGCGATGGTCAGCAATGGCTAATGCACCGGCTGGCGACTCGGCCGCTTCTTTCAGTAATCGCTCCCAACCTGCTTCTCTGGGTCAAGACAACCTGCTGAGTGTTTTTGAGTTGGCCGTTGGCCCCAGCGCATTGGTCTTTTCCTTATGGGGATTGGCCTACTATTTTGAGGGCCAGGTTCACGCCTCCTACATTATCCTGGGGGCACTGATGTTTGCACTGACGTTTCCGGGTCAAGTCAGGCTGCAATCTTCGATCCCTTCGGTTTGCATCAGCATCGCTGTAACGTGGGCCTGGGTTGCCGGTTTGTTGCTGTTTATTGGTATTGCCTCCGGCTACATTCACGAATTTTCCAAGACGATCTTGTACGCGTGGTTGTGGGTCGCGCCGCTTAGCAAGTTGTGCGCCTGTCTGGCGCTTCGCGCGGCGGCACCAATGCTGCTCAGACTGCAGGGTCCGCGGCAGCGCGCCATCATTGTTGGCATGAACGAACAGGGGATGGCGCTGGCATCCAGGATGCGTCAGGCTCGCTATACCAGGACCGAACTTGTTGGTTTTGTCGATGACCGCCAGTCAGCGCGCCTGCCCAGCACAACTGGCTACCCCCTGCTGGGTACGCAGGCTCAACTGCTTGGCGTGGTCCAGAGTGAACGCATCCAGATCATTTACCTGTCTCTGCCAATGGCGTCGCAACCGCGCATCCTGCAAATTCTGGATGAACTCAAGGACTCAACGACGTCGATTTATTTTGTGCCTGACATGTTTGTAACCGACCTGATCCAGGCGCATCCGGACTCAGTTTGTGGCATGCCTGTTATCTCTGTTTGCGATACACCTTTCAATGGCTCGGACGGCGCCATCAAACGCCTCAGCGACCTTGTATTGGCCACGCTGATCCTCGTTCTGATTACGCCGTTGCTGATTGTGATCGCTGCAGCGGTGAAGCTGGACTCGCCTGGACCGGTGATCTTCAGGCAGCGCCGCTGCGGTCTGGACGGCAACGAAATCGTGGTTTATAAGTTTCGCTCGATGACTGTCACAGAAGATGGCAACAACATTGCCCAGGCAACTCAAAATGACGCCCGCATCACCCCGCTGGGCGCCTTGTTGAGGCGTACCTCGTGCGATGAATTGCCCCAGTTCATCAACGTACTGCAGGGTCGCATGAGTATCGTCGGTCCGCGGCCACATGCCATAGCCCATAACGAGCTTTATCGCAAACTGATCAAGGGCTATATGGTCCGGCACAAGGTAAAGCCTGGCATCACTGGCTGGGCTCAGGTCAATGGATTCAGGGGCGAGACCAAGACACTCGACAAGATGCAAAGCCGTATCGACTTCGATCTTGACTACCTTCGAAACTGGTCAGTTCGCTTGGACCTCTACATTATTTTCAAGACCATCGGTTTGATCATCAAAGACCAAAAGGCGTATTGATGATGTGGCTGTCGTGCCGCTCGCTGGTTGTGGCGTTGGTGCTGACATTCACGCCTTTGGCTGTTCTTGCACAAGCCGAAGAAGCGTTGCGACTCAAGGTGGAATCCGCGCTGCGCTTTGACAGCAACCTGTTTCGCCTTCCGGCCGTGGCCAACCTGGATACCTTGATAGGTCGATCAAGCGCAGCAGAAATCATTGACTCAAAATCCCTCAGTCTCAATTTCAGCACAACGCTGAGCCTGCAGAAGTTTGAATTGGCCGTCAATATTGGTCAAAACCGTTACCGCAACTTCAGCTACCTGAGCTACTCCGCCCACAATTACAACCTTGCCTGGCATTGGGCACTGACGCCTCTGCTGCATGGAACCCTTGGCAGCCAGAGGCAGGAAACAATCAACAATTTCGCTGATTACCAGGGCATAGGCCTGCAGAATCTGCGCAGCAACAGCAACCATCGCCTGGACCTGGTCTATGCTTTGGATGGCCTATGGAGTGTGGCCGCCGGCCTGTCCCAATCGACGCAAGCCAATCAGCACACACTGACTGCAGAGGGAGACTATCAGGAACGGGCCGCCCTATTGGGGTTGCGATACAGCCCCGGCTCCGGTAGCAGCGTCGCGTATACCCTTAGAAATTCCAATGGCACCTACCTTAACCGCGTCGCGTCGCCGTCGGAGTTCTATGACACTGGCTTTCAACAGTTGGACAGCGAGTTAAGGTTGCGCTGGATAAGCAGCGGCAAGAGTACTGCGGAGATCTACACGAGTCAGATCAGTCGTTCGCATCCAAACTACTCACAACGCGACTACAACGGCCGCAACGCTGGCGTCAACTTCAATTGGAGCCTGAGCGGAAAATCAGCACTGGCAGCGAACTGGGCGCGCGACATCAGCAGTTACCAGACCAGCATTTCCAACTACAGTCAGGCTGACCGGTTTTCGGTGGGCCCCGTTTGGCAAGTCAGTCCAAGGGCTGTATTGCGAGCGCGTTATGAAGTGACGCAAATCGACTACCTTGGCGCGCCGTTCGGCACGCCTGCGGTGACACGCAGCGAAACCAATAGTTGGACCAGCCTGTCTTTTGACTGGCAACCCTATCATTACCTTACCATCAGCACTTCAATAGAAAATGCCAGCCGCAGATCGAGCTTGGCAGGTTTTGACTATGAGAGCAAAATGACCACTGTTTCGGCCCAATTCAGTTACTGATTTTCTAGCCCCATGCGAACTACTCCAATTTTTCGGTTCCGATCCTTTTCGACACTTGCCATTCTGGTGACGGTATTGACCATCAACCTGTCTGGCTGCGGCAGCAAAGACGAAAAAAATGCTGCAACCCAGGTAGCAGCCAAGGTTGGTTCTGAAGAAATTTCGGTGCATCAAATCAACCAGGTGCTCAGCCGTACCAATACAGCAGGTTTCTCCGCCGCCGCAGCGCAGTCCATGTCCCGCGATGTACTTGAGAAACTGATTGACCAACAGCTCGCCGTCGAACAGGCGACGGAAGACCGGTTGCATCGCTCGCCTGATGTGGTTTCCCAGATTGAAGCTGCTCGACGCGATATTCTGGCGCGGGCCTACATGCAAAAAATAGCTGCTACTGTGCCCAAACCAACCGCCGAAGAGGTGAAAAAGTATTATGCGGGACATCCAGCATTGTTCTCGGAACGCCGCATTTTCAATGTACAGGAAATAGTGATGGCAGCGACCCCGGGTCTGGCAGACCAGCTGCGCACGCTGCTGGCAACTGGCAAGCCGATCGTGGAAGTAGCCAATTGGCTGAAAGGCAAAGGCATCAAGTTTGACGGCGGCAGCGCGACGCGCGCTGCAGAGCAAATTCCGCTTGAGCGCTTAACTCAAATCCACGCGCTCCGAGATGGTCAGAGTATCGTTCTGGAATCGCCGCAGACCATAACCGTGGTGCGGTTGGCCTCATCGCAATCGTCGCCCGTAGCCGAGGCTGCGGCCAGCGCGCGCATCGAACAATTCCTGAGTAACCAGCGCGCCAGCGAAGCTGTGGGTGCAAAGATCAAGGAGTTGCGCACTGCCACCAAGATCACTTACATGGGTGAGTTTTCCAAGCCTCTAGCCAGCGCCCCTGTCGCTCCAGCTGCCATTACTGCGCCGGTGGCACCCGCTGCCGACACCACGACTGCCATCGAAAAAGGCGTGGCCGGTCTGAAATAGTGATGCCGCAAAGTTCCAGCCACCCACCCCAGCATTGACGTCGAGCTGACACACACCATGACCACGTGCAAGTTGCGCTTTCCCCAATTTCTGATGATCGTCATGCTCGGGCTGTCCGGTCTGTATCTGGAGGTGCTGGCACAGGCCGCTCCTGACTATCCACTGGGAACGGGTGATGCAATCCGGATTCAGGTGTTTCAAAATCCGGATCTGACGATCGAAACACGCGTTTCGGAAAACGGTTCGATTACCTATCCGCTGGTCGGCGCCCTGGATATCGGTGGCATGTCGATTGCGGTCGCCGAGAAGAAGATTGCCGATGCGTTGCAATCCGGCGGCTTCATTCAAAAGCCGCAGGTCAACATCGTGTTGCTGCAAATTCGCGGCAATCAGGTTTCGGTATTGGGACAAGTCAACCGACCTGGCCGTTTTCCGCTGGAAACGGCCAATACCCGCCTGAGTGACATGTTGGCGAATGCTGGCGGTTCGACGGTCAACGGTGACGACACCGCGATCGTCGTGGGCACACGCGATGGCAAGCTGTTCCGCAAGAAGATTGACGTCCCTTCCATCTTCCTGGACGACAAGTTACAGGACAACATCGTGCTGCAGGGCGGTGACAGCATCTATGTGCATCGGGCAGCGGTTTTTTATATCTACGGAGAGGCTCAGCGACCTGGTGCCTACCGCGTCGAGCGTGACATGACCGTCATGCAGGCGTTAGCGCAAGGGGGCGGACCGACTGCTCGTGGCAGCGAAAGGCGCCTGCGCCTGCATCGCAAGGG
Organism: uncultured Rhodoferax sp.; assembly: GCA_964654655.1. Classification (GTDB taxonomy): domain Bacteria; phylum Pseudomonadota; class Gammaproteobacteria; order Burkholderiales; family Burkholderiaceae_C; genus Rhodoferax. The sequence goes on from CAZZLB010000001.1 coordinate 19,852, forward strand.
GACGGATGGAAGTGTCCAGCTGATCGAACCGCTGATGACCGACATGGTGCTGCCCAACGATGTCATCTATGTCAAAGAGAGCATATTTTGACGATTCAGCAATTTCTCCTGATCCTGCGTGCCCGCTACCGTGTGGGTCTTCTTGCACTGGCATTGACGGTTCTGACAACCCTGATCGTCAGCCTGTTGCTGCCCAAGCAATATACCGCCAGTGCCGCCATGCTGGTCGACGTGAAGTCACCTGACGCTGTCAGTGGCATGCTGCTGCAAGGCATGATGGCACCGGGCTATATGGCAACCCAGATCGATATCATCAATAGTGATCGTGTGGCAAAAGATGTTGTCAAGGTCCTGCGCATGGAGAGCAGCGCTGCTATCCAGCAGCAATGGCGGACGGCGACCAAAGGCAAGGGTCAGCTGATCGACTGGCTCGCCAATTTGCTCCAAAAGAATCTGGACGTCAAGCCGTCGCGCGAGAGCAATGTCATCAACATCAATTACACCGGAACCGACCCCGACTTTGCGGCTGCGGTAGCCAATGCCTACGCGCAGGCCTACATGAATGTCAATCTGGAGCTGCGACTAGCCCCGGCTCGCCAGTACGCCACTTTTTTTGAAGCTCAAACCAGGGCGGCACGAGACAAACTGGAAAAAGCGCAGCAGGCCCTGTCTGATTATCAGCAAGCAAACGGCATTACTTCGACGGATGAGAGGCTTGATTTTGAAACTGCAAAACTCAATGAGACCTCCAGTCAGCTTACCGGCATACAGGGCCAAACCACTGACAGTCAAAGCAAGCGCCAGAACTCGAAGACAGACACCTTGGCGGAGGTCATGCAAAGCCCGCTTATCAATGGGTTGAAGGCAGACATTGCTCGACTTGAAGCCAAGCTGACAGAAAGCAGTATCAATCTGGGCAAGAATCACCCGCAGACCCAGCGCACAGAGGCCGAACTGAGCAGCCTCAGAACCCAGCTGGAAACCGAAACCCGCAAGATCGCAAGCTCCATCGAAACCACCTATCTGATCAGCAAACAACGCGAACAGCAATTGCAGAGCGCGCTGGGTGCGCAGAAGGCACGGGTGTTGGTGCTGAACCAGCAACGCAACGAGCTTAACGTGTTGCGTCGAGATATTGAATCAGCGCAGCGCGCCTTCGAATTGGTGAGTCAGCGCGCCTCACAAACCAACATCGAGAGTCAGACCAACCAGACTAACATTGGCGTCCTTAACCCAGCCTCGGTACCCCTTGAACCATCCAAGCCCCGCGTCTTCCTCAATGTATTGGTTTCCCTGTTTTTGGGGACACTGCTTGGGATAGGACTGGCCCTCATGCTGGAGTTGGCGAACCGACGCGTCCGCTCAGCGCAGGACTTGGCCGACGCACTGGATCTGCCGGTTCTTGGCACCATCGCTTCCGCAATCACCCAGCGCAAGTTCTGGCGCATCGGAGCGCGCGCATGAACACTGCAATCCCCGCCAACGCCGCGCGCTCCATTGGCACTATTCTGATTGAGTCTGGTCGCCTGAGTGGCGCCGACGCCAACCGTATCGCTGAGTATCAGCAGCAGCATGGACTCCAATTTGGTGACGCGGCAATTGCGCTTCGCCTGCTCACAAAAGAAGACATCGACTATGCACTGGCCAAGCAGTTTGACTATGCGTACCTGAACAATCAGGACAGCAGCCTCAGCTCTCGCCTGGTAGCAGCCTATAAGCCCTTTAGCAAAATTGGAGAAAGTCTGCGCGCCGTGCGCAGCCAGTTGATGTTACGCTGGTTTAACACCGAGGCCACCCACAAGGTTATCGCTGTGGTCAGTGCCGGCAAAGGCGAAGGCCGCAGCTTTATTGCCGCCAACCTGGCAATCGTGTTCGCCCAGCAGGGCCAACGCACGTTGCTACTGGACGCTGACCTGCGCGCGTCACCCGCTGAAGGACAGCATTCCCTGTTCAAACTGGGTAAGAGTACCGGCTTGTCTGGCATCCTCGCTGATCGAGCTGGACTGGAGGTAGCTCTGCCCGTACCCGGTTTGCCGGGCCTGACTGTGCTGCCGGTCGGCGCTGTACCGCCCAACCCACAAGAGCTGCTGGGTCGCCCGGAATTCGGACAGTTGCTGGCCAAGGTCTCGCAACAGTTTGATGTGATCATTATCGACACCCCGGCCGGCGACGACTATGCTGATGCAGAAATCATCGCCGCCCGCTCCGGTGCGGCGCTTATGGTGGCGCGAAAGAATCAAAGCTTGATGCCCAGCGTGGCGCTGCTCGCACGGCGTCTGCAAGCTGGAGGTGTAACACTGGTCGGTTCAGTGCTGAATGATGGTTAGGCCCCCGTCATTGCACCCCACTCAAGACCCCGTCATTGCGAGCGCAGCGCGGCAATCCATCTCCGCCACGCTCCTCCCCTGGCTCCCCATCCTCCTGGGTCTGGCTGTCTTGTATTTGCCGAGCCTGTACGACCTCTTCAGCGGCATCTGGAGCCAGGACGAGCAAATGCACGGCCCCATCGTGCTGGGTATCAGTGTCTGGCTGCTCTACCGTAACTGGGGCGCGATGGAAAATGCGGCATCGGGCCAGAGAGCCAACAACTGGGGTTGGCCCCTGTTTGTCTTTGGCCTTGTGCTCTATACGCTGGGCCGTTCGCAGGAAATTCTGTTGTTTGAAATTGGGTCTGCGATCTGGCTTCTGGTCGGCTTGTTGCTGATACAACGCGGGACAGCGGCCCTCAAGGCTCAGTGGTTTGCACTATTTTTCATGCTGTTCATGGTGCCCTTACCGGGTGCAGTCGTGGATACGGTAACCATGCCCATGAAAATGGCAGTGTCGTATGTGGCTGAACACGTGCTGTATTGGGCAGGTTATCCGATTGGCCGCAATGGCGTGATTCTGCAGATCGGCCAATACATGCTGCTGGTAGCCGACGCCTGCGCCGGTCTGCACACGCTGTTGACGCTGGAGGCTCTGGGTCTGTTGTACCTGAACATTGTGCGCCGCGACTCATTCTTCAGAAACGTTGGCCTCGCTGTCTTGATCATACCTATTTCATTCACCGCCAACGTGATTCGCGTGATGATATTGAGCCTGATCACCTACCATTTTGGTGACGCTGCAGGACAAGGTTTCCTGCACGGCTTTGCAGGTATTGTTCTTTTCTTGAGCGCGCTGCTTCTCATCATTGGATTTGACTCAGCCCTGCAGGCCTTTGAGGCCTATCGCCATCGGCGCAAGCCGGATTTGCAGTAAGCGCCTGCTCCAATGGAATCCCGTCACAAACGCATATTGCTGATGGTCTTCATGCTGGCGTCTGCCGGATTGGCGTTGGTCATCAAGCCGACTCACCGTCTGGCCGATGAAAAACGACCGATCTTTCTTGAGAGAATTGTCCCTGTCACTTTCGGAGATTGGCGCGAGATCAAACAGAGCTGGCAGCAAATAGTCAATCCCCAGGAACAGCGGATGTTGAATGAGCTTTACAGTCAGACACTGTCAAAGACCTTCATCAACGCGGCGGGATACCGCGTCATGCTGTCTATCGCTTATGGTGGTGATCAATCGCGCGATCTGGGTGTTCACCGACCTGAGGTCTGCTATGTTGCGCAGGGATTTCAACTCGCAAGCAAGGAGAAGGTATTGCTACAGATCGGCGATAGGATGGTCCCCGCCATGCGCATGCAGACGCGCATGGGTTCGCGCAATGAGCCCGTAACCTATTGGATTCGTGTTGGAGACAAAGTTGTGCGCGGCAATCTCGAGCTCGGTTTTGCGCGGCTGTTTTATGGCGTGCAGGGGAAAATTGCAGATGGTTTGCTGTTTCGCGTGTCCAGTATCGATGCGAATGCGACTTCCGCATTCGGCGTGCAAGAAAAGTTTGCCAGCGAGTTGATGGCAGCCGTCATGGAAGTCGACAAACCTTCATTGCTGGGTACTGCACAGATTCCCGCCACACGATGATGCAAGCCACTCTTGTTCCTGCCAGATCGGGTGCGATCCAGACGCATGATTCCGTCGAAGGCATCGCATGAAGATTGGCGTGCGTGAGGTCGCAACAAGCAGCGTGGTCTTGCTACTGGAAAACCTGGTTCGGTTGACGATGATCGCCGCGGTTTCGTTCTGGATCGCGCGACAGTTGGGACCAGACCAGTTCGGCATCTTGAATTTCGCATCTGCCTTCATGGCCATCCTGCTGTCCTTGGCCACGCTCGGTATGGAAACACCACTCATCCTGCGCCTGACTCAGACGCCACAGCCTGGCATGCTGATGGGTACCTCTCTGCTCATCCGCAGCGTTTTCAGTGTCGTCATCTTTGGTTTGGCGGTGGTCCTTGCATTCCTGATCAAGGGCGATGATGCCCTGTCATTGAAAGTGACGCTGGTTGTTGGCCTGTGCGTCGTCGGCTACATCCCCAGCGTGCTCGATTGCTGGTTCAAAGCAAAGACCACCGCAGTCGAGCCAGCGCTGGCGCGCACCGCGGCAACATTGCTCAGTACCTGTGCCAAGGTTGTCTGCCTGCTGATGGGTCTGAGCGTGGTGGCACTGGCTTGGACGGTGGTGCTCGAATCCATACTGACAGCTTTGGGCCTCGTTCTGGCGTACCGCTGGTGCGCCAGAGGGTCAAGAGAACACGCACTCTCGCTGGATCCACAAATGATCGGGCCACTCCTGCGTGAAAGCGCCCCCTATCTGTGGAGCACGGTTGCAACACTGCTGCTTATGAAAGTGGATGTTGTCATGCTGGGATATTTGTCGACCAATGCAGAGACAGGCATCTACAGCCTGGCGCAGAAACTTTCAGAGGTGCTCTATGTGGTTCCGGTCGTGCTCATCGATTCGGCGTACCCGGCTCTGGCGAAGCGCTTTCTTGATTCCAACGGAACCGATTCCAAGCATGGTCAGATGCTTTTCGATCTGGCAGTCGGCGGGTCGCTGATAGCCACGCTGATCGCTTCAGCAATCGCCGCCCCCGCCATCAATGTTGTTTTCGGTGAACACTACAAGGCCTCAGTCGACATTTTTTACTTGCATGCCTGGAGTTGTGTGGCCATTGCCATGAATACCGCTCGCCATCGTTGGTTGGCTGCCGTCGCGATGCAACGGTACGCACCCACCGTTACTGCGATGGGTCTCGCCGTCAACGTCGCGATGAATGTGGCCCTGATCCCAAGCATGGGTGCCATGGGCGCGGCAATTGCCACCGTGGTGTCGTATTTTCTTGCCGGTTACCTGACATCACTGTGGTTCGCTCCACTACGCGAAATTGGCCTGATGCAGACCCGCGCCCTGTGGCCATGGGGCCGCCTCTACACCGGGATGCAGGTCTGGAGAGTACGATTGCCGAAGGAAGAATGACCAACGTGGCGGACATCTGCTTTTCCATCGCGACACCGACACGCAATTCGCTGGACAAATTGAAGCGATGCGTCGGGTCAGTGCGCGGGCAAATTGGCGTGACACTGGAGCACTTGGTGCAGGACGCTCAGTCCACGGACGGGACACCAGCCTGGTTAAACATGCAATCTGGTTTGATGGCCGTGAGCGAGGGTGACGCGGGCATGTACGATGCCATCAATCGCGGCTGGGCCCGCTCCGGGGGCAAGTTTCTTTCATGGTTGAATTCAGATGAACAATATCTGCCGGGCACACTGGCCAAAGTGCAGGCATTTTTCGATGCCCACCCTGAGGTCGATGTGGTGTTTGGCGACTACATCGTCGCCGACCTGCAGGGTCGACCTGTCGCGCTGCGCCGCGAGATTCCATTCCGTCGTGTCTATGCCATAAACAGTTTCATCAACACCGCCTCCTGTACGCTCTTTTTTCGTCGCAGCTTGCACGATCAGGGTCTGCTCAAGCTCGATAGCAGTTACCGCTATTGCGCCGACATGGATTTGATATTGCGCCTGTCAGCAGCCGGCAAGATAATAAGGCGCTTGCCAGAGTACCTGGCCATATTTGGCATTGATGGCACCAACCTCAGTACGCATCCACAGATGGCAATGGAAATGGAGACCATTGGCCGGTTGAATGGTGCCTTCCGCAGTCGAGCGGTTCGCCATTTCGTTCTGGCCGGGCGGCGCATCGAACGCCTGATGAGCGGCGGCTATCGTCCACAAAATATTCGCTACCGTTACGCAGTCGACGAAACACCACACTACATCGAATGTGGCGCGGTCAATCTGGGCGGGCGTTATGGCTTGGATGACCATGACGGTCGTTCCGATTCTGTGCACTCCACGCGGCAGCCGTGAATACGCGACATTTGACACTTGAAGGCAAGTTGATCGCCTTTTTTCATCAGTCCTCGGATCTCTATGGTTCCGACCGCATCCTGCTTGATCTGGTAGAGGCGGTGCGAGAGGCCGGCGGTGAAGCCGTCGTGCTGCTCCCCGGCACAGGGCCACTGACTGACGAATTTGCCGCGCGTCACATCGAATTTCACACGCTGCCAGTGCTCAAGTTGTCTCGCGCACGGCTAAGTCTCGGCGGGATCTTCAGATTGGCGTGGGAAATGATGAGTGCTTTGCCAACCTGCAAGCGGATTTTCGGCAACCGACGGGTGGCGATGGTGCACTCCAATACCATCGCCGTGCTTGGTGGAGCATTGTGGGCCCTGTCCAAAGGTGTCCCGCACCTTTGGCACGTGCACGAAATCGTCGCACATCCAAGAATCGCGGCCTGGGCTTTGCCGCGACTCGTTAACGCCATGTCTGATCGTGTCGTGTGCACATCCAACGCGACGAGCCAATGGATGCTGGACATGCAACCGTCCCTCGCCAGAAAGACAGAGGTGATCTGGAACGGCGTACACACGCCCACTTTGTGTGATGCCTCGGCGATAGCGCAACTGCGCGACAGATTTCTTCCTGCTGGTGCCCGCATTGCTATCGGGTTGGTGGGGCGCATCAATCGACTGAAGGGCCACAAGCTGCTGATGGATGCGGTGGACCAACTGCACGAGCGGGGCTTCAAGGACTTTTCTGTTGTATTTATCGGCAGTGCCCCACCTGGACAGGACATTTACCTGACTCAATTGGAGCAACGGGTAGCGAATTCACCCATGCGCGAGCGCATCGTGATGCAAGGTTTCACGACCAAGGTCTGGCCAGCATACGCTGCGCTCGATATTGTCTGCGTACCGTCGACAGAACCCGAGTCTTTTGGCATGGTCGCAGCAGAAGCGATGGCCATGGGCAAGCCTGTGGTGGCCTCCCGTTTGGGTGCCCTGACCGAGGTAGTGGTCAACGGTTCTACAGGATTGACGTTCCAGGCACGGAATGCTGAAGCACTTGCCGCAGCACTGGCCGAACTGTTAAGTGACGATGCCTTACGTGAGCGCATGGGAGTCGCCGGGCAGGCGCGAGTCAACGAAGAACTTTCGGTTGAACGAATGACCAGGCGCTTCCAGAATACCTATGCAGAAATGACAAAGCAGCAAGAATGAAACGGCATCTGCAGACAGTCCCGATTGCCCGCGCCAACGCGGCAGTGGCCAGGCAACTGCCTGCCTGGCCTGCTGCCTCCATTATTCTTCTGCTTGTACTTGCCGTGATATTTCCGCCTGGACTGCTGACCGGCATGAACTTGTATTTGTTGCTGCTGGCACTGATCGTATGGTTCTTTTCAGGCGAAAGGTTTGACGCGAACCTGCTGCGAGCGATTGCGCCCTTCGGCCTGATTCTTGTGCTGGGTCTTGTCGCTGGTATCGGGTCAGACTGGTATATCTACCTGAAGGACGCTTGGTACCTGTCAAACCCGGCAGTTATCGTGAGCACCGGTTACGTCCTGTACCGTTGCAAGCCTGACCTGGCTCGTGGACTGAGAGCGTTTGTGGTGGGTGGAACCTTGATTGGATTGTTCTTCTTAGGCTCCTTTGCTCTTCGTCCAGACCTGATTTTTCAGTCCGCCGTAAAAATCCGGGAAACGATTGGTACCGGGTATTACGCACCTGCCCTGGCATTCACCATCCTTTGTGCCTTTTTCAACAAATGGCCGCAAGGCCTTGCCCTTCCAAAGGGACTTGCGATCTTTTGCCTCGCGATTTGCACATTAGCCATAGTATTGTGCTTCTCTCGGACAATGATGATAGTGGCAACCATCGGTGCACTTTCCGCTGCCGGCATTTTGGCCCGCCGTGAATGGCCTCGAATCTTTCTGATTGCTGTGCTCGGATTGCTGCTGGTTTCTGTCTTGCGCATGACTATTGAAACTGAATCCCGCGAAGTGCAGCACACTTTCATCGGGAAACTGGCACGATCGTTGGATGAAATTAGCGTTCAGGATTACACCGATTTCAAGAGCATCAACGAAAACTGGCGTGGCTACGAAACTGCCAGGGCCTTGAAAATGTATTATTCAGGTTCTCCGATCGAATGGTTGTTCGGACACGGGTTTGGGGCGCAGGTAGATCTTGGTCTGGCAATGCCTTTAGGTGGAGTTCCTGGCGAACAGCAGGAATTGAAACGCTTTATTCCAATCCTGCACAATGGCTATGCCTACTTGCTTGTCAAGGGTGGAGCAGTCGCGACATTGCTGTTCGGCTACTTTCTCTATTGGCTGTACAGCATCAGTGTTCGACCCATTGCCTTTGGAACCGACCAGTCTTGCTCTGCGCCAGCACGTGTACTGCAAGCAGTGGTCTTGACTCTGGCTGTCACGACCTGGATTGTGAGCGGGGTATTCAACAAGCTTGATATGTTTCCTTTTATTCTTGCAGCGGGGTTCCTCCTTGCTGCGACAACAAGCTCCCGGACAGACCAAGCATGAGCGACCTGACGCGCCGTGACCTGCTGAAATTCGGTTTAGGTGTGGGAACATCCATGTCGGCCATGAGTGCCGGGAACGACGATGCTGGCGCAGACAGCGTCTTCAGCGGACAGCTCGGAGGTTTCGTCATCGGAAAAGTCCAACAGCAGGACGCCACGTACTTTGATGCACTTGCCAACACGGGTGCCAGATTGGGGCGCATTTTCTTGCCGTTTAGCAAATGCAGAGATTGCGACAAGTACGGTCTCGCCTATGAAGTTCGGGAATCGCTGAAACATATCATTGACCTGGCAGGCGCGCGCGGCCTGCAACTGGTCGTGGTCGGTGAGTTTCCCGGTTCAGATCGCCCGGATTTCTGGAGCAATCCAGCATTGCGTGAGAGTTTTGTCGAGAAATGGCAACTGTTTGCCAGAGCTTTTGGTAACAACCCGGCGATAGCGGGCCTGGACCTGTTGAACGAACCAAATCCGCCGTGGCCTGGTGGCAACCTGGCCGATGCACACGCACTTTGGCGACCTTTGGCTGAACAGGCGATTCATGCCATACGCGGAGAGAACGTACAGCTTCCCGTCATTTACGAAGGTGTTGCGGGTGGAGCCAGTCTTGGTCTTCGTGGCCTTGAGCCGTTACAGGACTCGCAGGTCCTCTACAGCATTCATTGCTACACACCGCATGAAATTACGCACCAACATGTCAACTCAGCTTGGACTCGAACAATTCCCTACCCCGCAGGCCCTGAATGGGGACTCGGAAAATGGGATTCGGAAATAGGAGTGACTGCGTGGAATCGTCGGAGGATGGAGATTGACCTGCGAGACACCATTTCCTTTCAGCGCCGCTATCAAGTACCCATCTATGTAGGCGAATTTAGCTGCGTAAGATGGGCTCCCAATCGATCACGCGAGCGCTACATTGCGGATTGTTTGGCCATATTCAAACGCTTTGGCTGGTCATGGACCTATCACGAGTTTCGCGGCTGGCCTGGCTGGGATGCGGAGATAGATTCTGAAGATCGCGCGTTCACAACTCGTTCCATTGATGCGCCGGCAATGAGTCTGCTTCGCTCTGCATTGAATGAGGCGACAATTCGAACTGGCAGACGTCCGATCATGACGATTTCATGAAGATCAGTACATATGCAATAGCCGATGCGGTAACACTTGCATGGCAAATGTGACGAGGGAGTGATGTGAACAAGACGAGATCACGACGACGCGTGTTGCTGTCGTGCTTTGCCTGCTCCCCGGTCTGGGGTTCAGAGCCCGGCGTAGGCTGGCGTTGGCTATTGGAATTGTGCAAGCGGCACGATGTTGTCCTGGTTACGCATGCCTTTTTCAGGGAACAGCTTGAACCCGCTCTCGCAGTTCATCCGGTGGCGGATTTGGAAATCCACTACTTTGGTGCACCGGCGTTTGGCGTACACCCTCACAGGCAACTCAACTCCCGGCTCTATTACGTCTGGTGGCAATGGCGTCTAAAAACATTCGTTCGACAGTTGTTGAGGGAAAATTCGTATGACCTGATTCATCATCTGACATGGGGTACGTTTCGTTTCCCCACGTTTCTGGGGAGAATGGGTGTTCCGTTAGTGATGGGACCACTGGGTGGCGGTGAAGTCGCACCCATGCGGTTTTTCGAAAAGCTACCTTTCCAGACCCGTGCATTCGAGTGGTTGCGCTACATGTCTTTGCAGTTTGTAAAGTTCGATCCTCTGGCAACTTGGGGGCCCCGAGCTTCGACATTAATACTCTGCAAGACGGAAGACACTGTGCAGGCCTTGCCAGCGTCCATCCGAATCCGGGCGGTTGTTGCACCAGAGATTGGCTCACCAGTCATCGACATTCGCAATCGGCAAGAAAGGTCACCAGCTTCTGGTCCTTTTCGCCTTCTTTTTGCCGGACGCTTGTTGGGATGGAAGGGTATCACACTAGTGATGCAGTCCATGAAATACCTCATTGAAGCAGGTTATGACGTCACTCTGGACATTGCAGGGGACGGTCCTATGATCAAGTACGTCCAGAGTGAAATTGGGAGGCTTGCACTGTCCGAGCGAGTGCGCGTACTGGGAATGATTCCCAGGCAGGAACTGCTTGCTCTTTATGGCCAGGCTGACCTGTTTGTCTTTCCCAGCCTTCATGATTCGAGTGGCAATGTAGTGCTGGAATCACTGTCCCGCGGACTGCCGGTGATTTGTCTGGATCTGGGTGGTCCAAAGTATTACGTTACGCCTGAATGTGGTGTCGTGGTATCGACCAAAGGTCAATCACGAAACCAGGTAGAGCAGGGTCTGGCAACGGCAATCGCCGGGGTGATCGACGATCCGGGAAAACTGCGCAGCATGTCGAATGAAGCTTTACGACAAGCGACGATTCAGACCTGGGCCGCCAGGGTGACCGGCGCCTATGAATTGATCGAGCAGAAACTGAACTGGGTGACCAGTCAGGAACTGACTTGTCAAACCGAGCGGATGCCGTCTTGAAAACCCTGCGCATCCTCGGCACTCGCGGAATACCGGCCGCCCACGGCGGCTTTGAGACTTTTGCCGAGCATCTGTCGATCCATTTGGTGGCCAAAGGCTGGCGCGTCATAGTGTATTGTCAGAACGAAGGTACTGGTCCACTGTTTACCGACGCCTGGGAAGGCATCGAGCGGGTACACATTCCGGTGTGGCAGTCTGGTCCCAAGGGCACGATATTGTTCGACTGGCATGCTACTGTGCACGCGGCCCAGCACAGGGACTTGTGTTTGACGTTGGGCTACAACACAGCGGTCTTTTGTGCCATGCTGCGCCTGAAGGGTGTCCCCAACCTGATCAACATGGATGGCATTGAGTGGTCTCGCGCAAAGTGGAGTCCGCTGGCCAAGGCCTGGTTCTGGCTGAACGAATGGGCAGGCGCCTGGCTGGGTAACCATCTTGTCGCCGATCACCCGCAAATCCTGGAACATTTGCGGTCGCGCAAGGCCGGCAGAAAGTGCACCATGATTCCCTACGGGGCCGATGCGGTGAGCGCTGCGTCAGTGAAACCGGTTGAGTCACTTGGCATGGGTCTGGAACCTGGCCGCTATTGGACTGTCATTGCAAGGGCGGAACCAGAAAACTCTTTGCTTGAAATTGTTCAGGGTTTTTCTGCGGCGCCACGTGGCATGCGCTTGGTGGTGCTGGGCAATTATGAGCCGCACAATATGTACCACCGTGCAGTGAAGGCAAGCGCCAGCGACGAGGTATGTTTTGTCGGCGCAATTTATGACAGGACCAAGGTGCAGTCGCTACGTGTGCACAGTGCTGGCTACGTGCACGGTCATCAGGTTGGTGGAACGAACCCCTCGCTGGTGGAGGCTATGGGTGCTGGCAATGCCATCGTCGCGCACGACAACCGATTCAACCGCTGGGTAGCGGGTGAAGGGGCGATGTACTTCACCAGCGCCGACAGTTTCTCTGACTGCATGAATCGACTGATCACCAACCCTGGAAAACTGGAAGAATTTCGGCAACAGGGGCTGGTCCGCTTCCAGGAGCACTTTACCTGGCCAAATGTACTTGATCAGTATGAAGTGCTGCTGACGAAGTACTTGCCAAGCCACCAACGGACCCGCTGACGACAGTAGTCAGTCTTGAGGATAGCTGCAGACTTTGATATCTGCGACAGCAAATGCGTTGGTGGTGCCAGGATAGAGTCTGATCCTGGTGACACCCTTGCCATTCAAACCCAGAGGGATCTTGAATGGGTGGTCCAGTTCATCGCCGGCTACATCCACGCTGAACTTGCGCACCGCACCACCGACCTCCAAGGCTTCAATTGCCACTTGCCTGGAACCATTGACCGTCATGCGCGCTGAAAGATAAGCGTGGTCGTCAGTCGGCTTGTCGAAATGGATATCAGCAAAATCGGCTTCCTGTGTGGGGCCGACGGGCTTCACCCCCTGGCTCTTGGGCAGGCCTGCCGCGTCAAACTTCGCGCTGATCGGCGATGGCTGACAGGTGCTCTGCACCAGAGCCCCTACCTGAAGCAACCATTCGCTGTCATCGATGCGGTAACGTTCGGCACGAAACGGGTAGCTCGGCCTGAAGCCTACGACCCGCTCCGGCATCTCCCAAATGATGAGCTTGGGTCGATGAGCCTGAAAAGCATCATCACGCAAGTAAGCACGCATCACTGCCCACGGTCCGGCGTCCCCTTCGACGGAAAAGTTGATCAGGTCACGCTGCAACGTGTAACGCAATGCGTCAGAAAAACCGGACCAGTTGCCTGAAAAGCTGCTGCCAGCCAACGCCAGGTCCGTCCCCGGTGATCCATTTCCAAACAAGCCAGGCTGAATCTCGCTTTCCTTGCTCACCTTGAATCGCAGGATTTCTTCAGCGGCATACATGGGCGTACCTGGAGGCAGGAGAAGCGTGATGTCACGCGGCTTGACTTGCCTCTGCGCTTTGCTGGCCCAGGCGAGCTTGTATTTTTGCACCGGCACAGCGTCAAGCGCCTTCTTCAGGATCGGACTTGCCGCGATGCCGGCCTGTATTGCCTGTGCAGCCGCCATCGCCCCGCTGGGCGTCCAGTGCGTGTCCAGGCGAAAAAACAAGGGGGAGCTGGTGTTTTCAAGAGCCGCCTTGCGCAACGGCGCTTTGAGATCGATGACTTGAACGTTCTCTGCGCGCAGCGCGCCCAGTACTGCGTCATTGAATCCTTTCATGTAGGCACTCAACTTGAAGTCATCAGGCAACTGTTCAACATAGGTCTCCATTTTGGAGGGCACCAAAACCACCGCAAGGGTGATCGCTTGGCGTGCCAACATACGATTGAACTGTGAAATCAAGCTGAGTGTTTTCTGGACATCCTTGTCCAACACTTCGAGAACAATTTCGTGCCGAACAAAAAGCCAGTCGTTCTTGCCAACAATCGAGTAATTCTCGGCAGCAAACGCGAAACCTGGATGAAAAACGCCAAGAAGTGCGGAAACAAGCACGCCATTAATCAGGCGAGACTTAGGAATCCGCCATAGTAGTGGACGCAGAGTCATAGGAACACTTTTCTATCTGAGAATATCGTCCGGCAGGCGGCACAGTTGCACACCTTGCACCGTAAAGCCACTGCTCTTTCCTGGGTAAAAACGCACTTTGCTGTAACCATTACCGCTTGACGGCAAGGGTGTCTTGAGAACATGCGCCGCATCGTCGCCAGGCACATTGAGGTTGAAGCGTCGCGTCGTCGCACCAGTCCCAGAGGCTTCCAGAACCACACTCTTGGAGCCGACCGTGGTTACACGGGCCGCCAGATAATCCAGCTTTTCTATCGGTTTATCGAAGCTGATTTCGATGAAATCGTTTTCGCTCGTGGCCCCGGTCGAAAAGTCGGCGCCTTTAAGGTTGGCAGCGTTGGCTGCCATCCCGGTCGCACTGAATCTGGTTGTCACGCCGGACGGCTTGCAGCTACTCTGAACCAGTGCCGAAACACGAAGCAACCATTCTGTGTTGTTACTGATGTAGCGAGCATCACGATACTTGTAATCCGGTGGTGCACGCATATCGCGCTCCGGCATCTCCCAGATCATCAGTTTGGGCGGTTGCGTCTGGAATGCATCGTCACGCAGATAGGTCTCCAAGCCAACCCAGGACCCCTGGTCAGCCCCCACAGAAACGCTCAGCAGGTCCCGTTGCAGTGTGTAACGCAGAGCTTCCGGAAACCCGGTCCAGGCGCTGGAGTAGCTGCTTCCCATCAAGGTGATCGCGAGCGCAGGCCGATTGCCAAGCAGATCTTCCTTGGAAGCCTGAGCTTTGCTGACCTTGAAGGGTGTCACCTGCTCAAACGCCAGGATGGGCGAGTTGGGCGGCAACTGCTCAGTCAGGTCTCTGGCTTTCGAGTTCTGCCGTCGTGCATTTACCAATTCATACTTTTCTTCGGGTATCGTCCCGAGCAGGGCTTTCAGGCCTGGAGTCGCATCGATGCTGGCTTTTACCGCCTCCGCAGCCACCAGGGCACCGGCGGGCGCCCAGTGGGTGTCGAGTCGATAGAAAAGGGGGCTCGGGCTGTTCCGCTTGGGACTGTTCAGGAACGCGGAATTGAGATCAACAATGTCGACTCGCCCGGCCTGCAATGCCTTGCCAATGCGCTCGTAGTTGCCCTTCAGGTAATCGTTTACCTTGATGTCGTCCGGCAGATATTCCGAATAAATCCGCATCTTCAGAGGGACCATTGCGACGGTCATGCTGATTCCATTGGCCGACAGGACTTTGTTAAAGCGCTGAATCAGGTCAACCGACACATCAACCATTGCCGAATCCGCAGCGCTGGAAATTTCATGGCGGTAAAAAAGCCAGTCGCTCTTGCCAATCACCCCCGGCGGGGATTCGGCCGCATGGACCGATGTCAAGCCAATACCGTTGACCCAAATCAGCGCAAGGAGTACCTTGATCGCAGCACTTGTATTCATCATTCATTTTCTCCCCTGGAAAGCAAAGACTGTCGGCTATTTTCCTGTATAGCGCTCGATTTTATTTTGGATGGCGCGCACCGCGAGTCTGTTATTCGGGCCTGGCAGCAACAACACACTATACGTTCCGCCCTGCGCCATGCTCAGCACCGCCCTGGACTGCGACACCTTGTCGCCAATTCTGACCGCCATCAGTTCGACCTCGATCGGGTTGACCGAAATGGCCTTGGACGCAGCATAGGTGATACCCGAAAACACGGTGGTCTTGCCATCGGCTGTCAGGACATCGAGCGTTCCGGCAGTGTCATCGAGGTGATAGACCGACAGCAGAGCCTTGAGTTTGTTGGAGTTGGCCTTGTCCTCGAAAACGATGGGGACTGCACTGGCGTTCAGGGCAGTGAATGCAACCGTCATGGCGCGCCCGCGTACCACGTCCAGAGCGAGAGCAGCCTGTGCAGTTGATTTGCCTGGCGAGTGCAGCGCAATATTGTGCTGGCCGGCCGTCAGCACCATGTAATCGCTGGCCTGCCCAGCACCCAGGTTTTTCACTCGCGACTTCCCGTCCACCAGAACGTCGACGGCGCCCAAGCGACCAGCCAGCAGCACGCGAACATAAGCAGAGTCAGTCGGAGGTTCGGGGTCGTAGAGCAATCCCGTTGGTTGGGCCTGCGACCGTCCGCTCAGCAAGAACAGCATTGTCGCCAGCCCCAGAACAACATGTTTGACGAGCAATCGTGATTGCATTTGAATCTTTCAACTTCAGTCAGGTGGAAGGCCGGAATGATAAACGCAGATCACCGACTGGCGCTTGCTGCAGGGCGGTCGAAGTACACGGCCCATTGGTATTCCCCTGGGGCAAGACCCTCAAGCACGACGGCACTGCGCCAGCGATCCACGCTGGCCACTTTGGGTACTTTGGCAGTACCGCCCGTTGACACCAGGCGCATCGAGCTGCCCGACTCCGGTAGGTTGACCCACACCGCTGCGGCTTGTCCAAGCGGTGTTGTTCCTTTGACAGCAAGCTTGAGCTGGAGCCCCGAAACAGCTGACTCCAGGCGCACGCTGACACGCTCTCGCGTGCGCCACCACTCTGCCACCTGAGTGGCCGTGGCCAGCCACATGTGGTTACGACGCCCCTTGAGGTAATCGAAGATCTCAGTCAACTGCTCTTTGGTGAGCAAACTCTGACCGGGGATCGTAACGATCGACATTGCGCCCATCCTGTCAATCAACTCGATTTCGGCCAAAAAGGTCTTCATGCCCTCTTCAGGCTCTGTGTCCATCAGATCTTCAGGGGCGCTTTGCGTGCGCGGCAACACCACCAGCGGCTTTGCAACGCTCCCATCAACTTGCGACAGGTAGGGCAAACGTGCCTCGGTCGCCCCCATGAATGTCAGGTGGTGACCGAGGCTGCGTTCCTGCAGCAGCTTCTCGGTGGTCCGGTCATAAGAATCCATCGGAGAGCGAAAGCCAGCGTTGCCGGGAAGGCTGAATCCCGCGTCCTTCATTTCACTGACCATGGTGCTCAAACGCTTGCCTTGTACCGCCGAAGACTGGTCCTTGAAACCATCAAAGCGATCACCGTGGTAGGCAACTTCATGCCCCCGGGCCTGCACCTGCTGAAGTATTTTTGCCGATTTCGCAGCATTTTCACTCAGCATGTAATAGGTGGCCCGACCGCCTGTCTCTTCCATCATCCTGGCGAAAATGAGATCAGCATCCATCATGATGTCGATCGCTGCCACGGCGACCACCAAAGCGCTGCCATAGGGGTGTGGCCAGTTCGGCACAAAGGCATCCGGCTGGCGCAACAGCCACATCAGGGCGTTGTGTGCGATCGCCTCCAATGCCTTGGGATCTGCAGAGCGCCATATGCGTTCGGGATAGCCCAGGACAACCGACCGCGAAAGTCGGCCTGACGGCTGACTGCGCTCGTCGAAAACAATCGTGCTGCTGACCTTCCCCGCAGTGACGGTACGTGACCAATCCATCAGATCTGCAGCCGCCTGCCGGCCAATCAGGCGCAGTGGATACCAGTCCTTCGGATGTTCCATCCAGACGCGCAGACCCGCGGGCAAGTCATGCAGCACCGGAGTATCGCCGTGCACTATCAGGAAAGTGTCATCCTTGGCAGCCTCATTGCTTCCAACAACCTTGGCATCCAGTGCGCTCTCCATGAAGCCATAGCCGCGCCACTCACCGGACTCGCTTCGCACGCCGGCCATCCAGGTCGCCAGAACGCCGCCGCCCTTGCCACGAAACTCGCGCACAGCACGCATTTCACGTTCGGTCAGCGCCACAGTGGAAGGAAGCAAGAGTACACCCGGCTGCGATACCTCGAGTTGCTCAACCGCAGACACCAGTTGAAATGGGATTCTGTATTTGCGCAGAAACACCTCCCAGGTGCGCACCGATTCGTTGGCATCGATTCCGCTGGCCGCCTGTCGAGCCCGCGTCGTAGGCGACGCGTAGAGCAATACTCTTTGGACCATTGGAATGGGGGGCGCCAGGGACCCAGTCGCAGCGGTGGACAGCGCGTCGGCCGCAAGGCAGCCGACTGGGTGGCACCAGACCGCGGCGAAAGTCAGAAAATAGACTATCGCCCAACCCGGCAGTTTCAGCGTCTTATGCCAGCACTGCATGCTCTCTCCCCTTGTCAGGTCAAATCGATTATGATGAAAAAATGAGTGGAACAACAGCAATGATTATGAATGATCCAGTCGCACTCGCGCCAATTTCACCGGCCGTTCAGCTTGCTATCCGTGGTCTGGACAATCTGACCAACAACATGGTTGGAGGCGGCCTCTATGTTTTGATTGCCGAAACACCATCAGCCCGTTTTCCCATATTGGCCGGCAGTCTTGGCAAAGCGTTGAAGGACGGCCTGTCTTGCACGGTTATCGTTCCTTCCAATCCTGAATCTTTCATTCAGCGGGTCGAGTCATTTGACAAATCGATCACGTCGGACTTGATCACAAACAAGCGACTTCAATTGTTTGTCATGCAGGATGATTTTTCCAAGACCGTATTTCGATACGGTGCGGAAGGGTTTGTCAAGGAACTGGATCACTTTGAAATACCGGAGAGCAGTTATCTGATCTTTGACCAGGCCGACGAGTTACTCAGCTTGCACGACGTCTCATTGTCGATGGACCAGGTGGATGTGATTGGCAAGTGGTTGCACGAGCGACAAATTACAGCTCTGCTCGTCTTTTCGCGCGTCACAGAAGCCCACTCCAGCACCATCAATGCGATGATGGACAGTTTGACAGGGATTACCCGGCTGGGCGGAAACCGCGATGGCCTGGAGTTGACTTTCGACTACTGGCAGTCGCCTGACGGCACGGTGGCGGCGAAGAACTACCGACTGATCACGCTGGAGTCCGGCCTCTATGAAGCCAGTACAAAGATCGTCGTTCAGGACCAACCGGTGAGCAGTGTCAACAGCGAACCAACGTTGGAGGCTGATGACGCCGAACCGCACTTCTTTTACATGGACCCGGACCTGAACAGTGTGGCCAAACAGATGCCTGGCGTATGGGAACGGGTTGACACATTGGTGGGTATGATGCATGCGACCCGCACCACCCGCTCCGGCACCGCGATTCTGCGGTTTCAGCCCGATACGAGCGTGCGACAGCTATCTGAGACAGTGCATACCCTGAGACTCAGTCTGGGACACCGAGCACATATCGTGGTGCAGGAAAAAGGCGCTTCGCTGCGCTACCAAAACGAGGCATTGCTGCTACGCTTGGGCGCCAATCTGGTTGTGCACAAAGATGTTCCCACCAGCCGCCTGCCACTGCTGCTCGAGTCATTGCGTGGACAAATCTTCAGCCGCGACGTCAACATCAATTTTGAGGCGGCACTGTCCAGTGTCACCCCCAGCAGGTTGCGGGGCTATGTTCTTCCAGCGCGCTTCGTCCGTGAAGTTACCTTGATTCTGGACCGAGCAGAGACACTCAGCGTCCCGTACGCCCTGGTCATCGGCAAGCCAACGCAGAGCACGACCATGGTCGATGTCCTGATGCGTGCCAAACTGTCCCGATCCGGCGATCTGATCACCGCGGACGGCAGCTACTGTTACCTGTTCCTCAGCGCCTGTCCGCAGACTGTACTTCTCGCGACACTGGAGAGAATCCTCGGCGGTCCGCTCGATGCGTCTTTTCTGGCGCCGCGATTTCTGGTGCAACGCGCCGAGGTTGAGGCCGAGTTGGCAGCCCTGACACGCGCAGTGGATTTGGGAGACCTGCCTGACTATTCATCCTTAAGCGAAGCCGCAGAGCCTGTCGAAGCTGCACGTGCCGGCGCGCCGGTGGGACAAACGCTCGCGGTGCAGACCGAATCGCTGCACGATGCGCCTGACACGGCTCCATCCTCTGCGGTCCCTGGTGTCTCCGAGCCACAGGAGTCCAAGTTCAGCGACGTCGCCCCACCTGCCTCAAGAACCAGACCGATCATTGCCAGTGTGATCAAGACACCGGAAGTGGCGGTGAATGCTGCACCGATAGAAATCACGAAAGCTGGCGTACCGATTTTCGGCAAGAATGACGTGCCGAGGGCAAAGCGCAGTTCACCCCCGGCTGGCGCGGCGACTCCACCCAAGAGCAGCACGCCGTCCAACGACGCTGACCCTTGATGATGTGCCGCTCACGCAGTGTCTATGCGCAGTTATCTATGCAACAATGACACAGGAAATCAACAGTGGCTCGACTCTTATGAAATCTTCCCCTGGTCTACCCACCCTCACATCAGTCCTGGCACCATTGCTGCTCTTGCAGACACTGCCGACAGCTGCACTGGCACAAACCACGGATTTTTCACCCAGTGCCGCTGGCGCTCGCCCGGGCATCAACACGCCTTCAGTCGAACCGCTGATCCTGGCGCCATTCAAGTACATCGCACCAACCGGCACGGACAGCACCACCAGGAGCACGGTGCCGACCGAGCCTGAGAAACCCAAGCGCAAGGCGAGCCAGCAACGAATCATCGATCTCAATGCCGCTGGCGACTACCAAGCTGTCGGCACGGAGGGTTTGGCTTTGATGGCCAGGGAAAAGCCGGATGATGAGTTGCAACTGATTGTTGCCAACAGCCTGGCCTGGACGGGCCGGTTGAACGAGGCAATCCCGGCGTATCAGAATTTGCGAGCCGGGCCATATGCCGACCAGGCCTCGGTCGGTCTGGCGAGTATCTATCACTGGCGAGGTCGCGACGACCAGGCGCTCCCTTTGTACCGTGCGGTGCTGGCGAACGATCCGGGCAACAGCAGTGCCCTTGAAGGTCTGGATCTGGCAACTCGCGAGACCAGTCCGCGCACGCTTCTGAGCTTCGGCAGAGGAGGCGATTCATCCGACGATGAGCGCCGTTCCACAACCCTCAGCCACCGTTGGCGCGACAGCAGCGGGGTCCATGTGATGGAGGTTGAAACCAGTCTCGTGACCGACTCTTTGCCAGGTGTGGAAACGAGCCAGCAGGATCTGACCTTCAGATACCAGCATGTCGGTCTTGCACTGAAACCCGCGCTTGAGTTGAGTATGCCAACCAAGGACGACAATTCTTTGTACGCCAGCGTTCGCATCAAACTTTTTGACGACAAAGTGACTCTCAGCGCGGGCCGCGTCAACTGGGGCCGCATGGCAAGCAATCCAAATGCGTTGGCGCTGCACCTTTCTGCAATGCATGTAGGTATCAATGCAGCAAAGGATTACACCTTTGGCAATTTGTCGGCTCGATTTAACTTCTACGACGTCTCCGATGACAACACGGTCTGGACAAGCAACCTGCACCTATCGTCCACTTGGAGACCTTTTGGCAAGAATTTCAAGCCATTTGCCGGTCTGGAGACACGCAGCGCCGCATTGCTCACGCCGAACTATTGGGCGCCGACGCAGGGATCTGGCACCCTCTATGGCGGTTTGCTCGGCGAGTGGGGCGCCGCCAGTTGGATCCTTTATGGCTCCGCTCAGGTCGGTCTGCGGCTCTATGGCGACGCAGGGACCAGTTGGAGTCTGTCTGCCGGCGGAAAGTACTGGGTTAGCAGCAATGTCGCCGTGAGTGTCAACTTGTGGTCACTTGACAGTTGGCGAGACAACGCATCCTACAAAGCTCAAGCTGCAACGATTAATCTGGAAAAGCTTTGGAGATAAAAAAAGCCGGGCGCTATGCATGGCGCTATGGCTGGGCCGCCTTGGCCGTGGGCGTTGTCGTCATGCTGCTGGCTTTAAGCTATGACGCAGTCCAGGACGCCCGGGGCTCCCTGATGATTTTGCTGCAAAACTGGTTGCTCGCGGCGGTCACGACCTACCTGCTGATCTTTCTGGTCCTGCTGATATTCCGCTTTGCCATGTTGATCCTTTATTCCTTCATGGATCACCTGGAGTCTTTGTACAAGGGGCGTGGTAAATCCACTGTGAGGTACCGCGAAGACAGTTCCCTGCCGATGATCTCACTGGTTGTACCGGCCTACAACGAGGGCCCTGTCATTCAGGCGGCATTGCGATCCCTGTTGGCCCTGGACTATCCCAGCTACGAAATTATCGTGGTCGACGATGGGTCGACCGACGATACTTATGAAAAGGCGATGGTGGTGGCACGTGAAAGCGTCGACGTGGAGGTCCGCATCATTACCAAACGCAATGGCGGCAAAGCGGACGCCCTCAATACAGGCATGACATTGGCACGCGGCGAGTTTGTCCTGAACATGGACGGCGACACCAAGCTGTCCGCGAACACCTTGAGAGCCTGTATCCGCCATTTTGAGAATCCGAAGGTTGGCGCTGTTGCAGGCAACGTCAAAGTGATCAACCGGGAAAACATGTGGACGCGAATCCAGGCTCTGGAATACGTCGAGGGACTCGCCATGGCGCGCAAGGCGCAAAGTTTTGGGCGGGTGGTCAACATCATTCCAGGACCGCTGGGCATGTTCCGAAAGTCAGTGTTGCAGCAAGCAGGGGGCTACGATCGCGATACTTTTGCCGAGGACTGCGACCTGACCCTCAAATTGTTGATGCGAGGGTGGCACATTGAGTACGAACCGGCTGCCGTCGCCTGGGTCGAAACGCCGAGTCGCCTGCTGGACCTGCTCAAACAGCGCTATCGCTGGACGCGTGGCATTTTGCAGGCAACAAGCAAACATAGTCAGGCTCTTTGGCAACCACGCAAGGCTGGAATCAATTGCTACATTCTTTGGTACATGCTTTTTGAAGGCGTGATGTGGCCATTTTCAAATCTTCTTGGCAACCTTTTCTTTATTTTTGTCGGTTTGCAATACGACCTGTCCAACTTGCTCTTCTACTGGTGGCTGCAACTCATGGTCCTGGACGTCGTCGCCGCAGCCTATTGCGTCGTCATCGAGGAAGAAGAGCCTTCGCTAATTTTCTTTGCTGTCGTATTCCGGTTGTTTTATATTAATATCATCGATGTTTCCAAAGTTTTTGCGACCATTGAAGAGTGGCGTGGCCACACAATGACCTGGGGCAAACTGGAGCGAGAAGGAAAACTCTGACATGGATCTTATTGGCATCCTGGCGTCCGTCATCCTGATCACCACCATTGGCACGATGGTGGTTGGGGTAGTCGCCTATGCTGCGTTCAAACTGCGCGACAAGCGCAAGCCTGGCAACAGCCGGGCCGACGACACGATGAATGTCGGCGGCCCCCTCAAGCCCGTTTTCCTGGAACGCTATGTTCCTGGCGTCACGACCGAAACTGCAGATCAACCCGCACTTGATGACCGATGAAACGCCGTCCGACCATGCACGACGTTTCCGTGCAAGCGCCGGTCTCTGAACCTGGCACGGACCGGTCGATCTTTCGCCGTCTTGGAACCTACCTGCCAACCATTGTTATTCTGAGCTTTGCGGTCCCCATGATCATTTACGTGGGGTTCATGCAGCGACTGGGCTGGACCGTGCCAGTGATTGGTGTCAACGGTGGGCCGTCCTACATGACACATTCGAGTTCGACCGTCATTCTCTACACATCTGCCAGTAGCAAGACCTATTTTGCCGGCCTTGGTGGAAACTATGATGTGCTGCTGGCCCCTTGGCGCAACTATTTCTTGAGTCGCAAGGTTGACTTCAAGGAAATTCAAAGTGTCTCACAGCTTCGCAGGGAGCAAAGTGGCGTACTGGTCTTGCCATCGGCTGTTGCGCTCAGCGATGAAGAACGCGCTGAACTGCTGGCATTTCGATCCAAGGGCGGCGCCATCCTATGCACCTGGGCAACCGGAACGCGTGACGGCAAGGGCGGCTGGCAAGGCTGGCAGTTCCTGCAAAATCTGGGGGCCAGGGTTATCGGTGAAATCCCCGCCTCGTCCGGTGTCAACAACCTCGTTTTGACGGGTGAATCACCGGTCTCGCACACTCAGAGCGCAGGGCAGAGAATTACCCTGACCAAAACATCAGAAGCCCTGCTACGAGCTACGGGCGAGGTGGTCGCCGGACGTTTCATGAACTTGGCACGCATTACCGATGACGAAAGGCGCAGCGAAGGAGCCGTCATTTTCACCGAGACGAGGGAGAGCTTTGGACGTGTTGCTTTTTTTGCCTTCGCCGAATCCGGCTGGGAAGCCCAGACCCTTGGAACCTACGATCTGATTACAGATACCCTGCAATGGCTGCGCCGCGAACCGGCCATCATTCGAGGTGCCTGGCCAAATGGCAGGCGCGCTGCCCAGGTGATCGAAATGGACGTCGAAGAGGGCTTCACCAACGCTGCTGCATTTGCTTCGATGATGAAATCCATTGACTATCGAAGCACTTTCTACGTCACGACATCGGTAGCCAAACTGTTTCCGCAGGTTATGACACAGTTGGCACGTGACTTTGAGATTGGCTACCTTGGCGACACACAAAACAGTTTCAAAGGTCAGCCGCCAGCCATCCAGGAGCAGCGCTTGCGAACCATGCAAGGCGAACTGTCCTCCGTGCTGTTGGACCTGAAGGGGGTCACCGGTTTTCGCGCGCCGACCGAGGGGTACGACGCAGCCACTGAATTGCTGCTGCCAAAACTTGGTATCCAGCACCATGCCGCGGGTCCAGACAGAAGCGGGGGTCGCCTGCCCCTGCTACTGCCAGCGGAGGGTGTTGCGGCCACAGAATCCCTGGTTGTGCTGCCCCGAACCCAACGTGATGACTCCAGCCTGTACCAGGAAAAATTGACAGCCGAGCAGACAACCAAAGCGCTGATTGATGATTTCGATCTGTCCCTCGATACCGGCTCGATGGGCTGGCTGAGCGTGCACAACCGGAATTTCTCAGCCGACAGCGTCATGGTTGCCGCCATGCCTGGCTACCTCGATCATCTAAAGCAGCGCCGTGCGCCAGTCTGGCTGGCGTCCGCCGCAGAGGTAGCCAATTGGTGGCGCGAGAGGGAACGTTTCAAACTTTCGTCAAGCAGCAACGGCAAACGCGTTGAATTCAATATCACCATCACAGGTCAGCAGCCCTTCAAGGGAGCCACTGTCATTGTCACAACACCGCAAAAAGGCGTTCAGACAATGGTTGACGGGACGAAAGTCAACATGTCGAAACCGACCGTTTCAAAAATTGACGACTACCGGGCCGCTGTCATATTCGATTCTCTGGCGCCCGGCAACTACGGCTACCAGGTTACTTTTTCATCGAAGTGAAAGTACGTCATGGCGGAGTCCGGTTTCCGCTGATTTGCTCCAGTCGATCAGCCAGCGGGCCAGTCGCGTGATATCCTGGCTTGCCCTGCAGGCGCTGTCGTACATCAGCAGAGGCTGCTCAAAAGCCAGCGCTTCTGCAGCAGCCGCTGCCCTATGCACTCCAATTGGCACCAAACTGCGTCCGTAGTCGGC
This sequence comes from uncultured Rhodoferax sp., assembly GCA_964654655.1. GTDB lineage: Bacteria > Pseudomonadota > Gammaproteobacteria > Burkholderiales > Burkholderiaceae_C > Rhodoferax. Next base: position 44,859 of record CAZZLB010000001.1, read on the forward strand.
CTGCAACGCAGCACGAACTTGCACACACAACTGGCTTTCATCGGAAACCTGATTGACCAGCAAATTCAAACCACAAAAATCGTCGCGCGCCCTGGTGTACTCGTTCACCAGCGCAAAGAGTCTGGGAATCGTGGCGAATGAGGCTGCGTCGGATAGCACGACGCCGATGGCCAGATGAGCGGTCATCAAGGCCTGCCGCAGAAAGACAGACGAACCCGGCGGCGTATCCAGCACGACAAAATCGATGGCGTACCGTTCGAGCGACGCAATTCGATCAAGAATCCAGGTGGGATGTTGTTTGAGGACGGTCTCAAACTCTTCAAGCTCCGTCTTTTGCGCGGTACCAAACGGAATGAACGTGACGCCAAACGGACTCCTGAAACTCGATCCTGGTGAGATCCCGTCGCGCACAACGCCTGCAATATCGAGAGGATCCATCGCCAAGTGCAAACGCAAAGCGTTTTGCATGTCCAGATCGATCAGCAAGACCTTTTTGCCTTGCTGGGCCAGCGCAATCGCGACATTGGCCGCCAGCGTGGTCTTTCCGACTCCGCCCTTGCCGGAGATAAAGGCGACAACTTTCATGGCGACCGACCTATCACATCATTAAATGTACTGGCAACATCACGCCGGCCTAGAACGGTGCCACGCGTCCGAAGCCATCGAACGCGTAGCGCAGGTAGACCGTCCCGGTTTGCTGAGAGTAGTTTCGACTATTTTCCAGCGCCAGTCGACCACCGAATGCAAACCTGGGTGTCAATGAATATTCAAACCCGCCGTACAAGTTGTAACCCAGACCAGAGCCCGATTCCGCCTCGTAATAGGCAGGATAGGTGGTGCCGGCCTTCAGGGTCCAGGCCTTTTGCATGGCAGCATCATTCGGGAAATAGGCTACCCGGTCCTGTGAGAAATTTTGCAGACTGAAATCACCACCTAACTGGTAGCTAAGACCACCTCGACGCCCGGTCCATTCCCAAGGAACACCGAGGCTGAAATACTTCTGCGGACTGAAATAACCGCCATGTCCGAGCGTAAAGAATCCAAGATTGTCACGAAAAGCCATCGTCGTCAGATTCAGTCCCAGTTTCAATTTGGAGCTGGCACTTTGGTAGATGCGCCAATAAGCACCTACGCCTACCTCGAATTGTGTGTTGTCCTTGACCTCTTTTCCACTCAGCTGAGCAGCCCCCAAGTCGGCATAAACACCGTGTTCGTCCCCGCCGTAAGTCAGGCCGAAACGGACCCCGGTCTTGACCACCCCGCCCCATGACTGCAATGTCTGCGGGTCTCGCATGCCTGCTGACGAAAGCACGCTGTCGGTAACGGCTCTTCGACTCAACGCAGCTTTCAGCGTCAGATCATCAAGATGACTCGCAAAAGTCAGTTCTCCCACCACATGCGATATCAGGAATCCCAGTGGGGTGGTGCCAATGCGCATGGTCAGATCATCATCGCGATAGCCAACTGAAAGCGCTACGCCGCTGGCGTCCTGATTTGCCACAGGATCAAAGCCGCTCTGCAATGGCCCAAGGGCCGCTGACCCAACCTTGGCGATGTTGCCAGGATCGCTGCGGTTCAAGGAACCCACTCCCAAAATGGTGGGCGTCAATCTCAGCGTGAAGACTCCACTGGCACTGGCCGGCATGCTCACTTCAATCGGAATTTCGAACGCATCGAGCCGACCCAAGCCGGGCTCACCCGAGCGCGCCAGGAAACGTGGGGAAACGTCGATCGTAGTGGCCAGCTTCAGTTTGATGGCATTAATTTCATCTACCAGCGACGGGGCTTGTTGGGGACTCGGCGGCACAGGAGGCGACGCCAGCGGCCGGTTCGTCGAGGCGACCGCTCTGGTTTCTCGCTGATCCGGAATCGGCAGCAGGCCAACGTACTCCCGGTTCGACGTCGGAGCTACATTGGCCAGCCTCGCAGAAGCAATTGACAGGGGGCTTTCCATTGCTTGCGCTTTTTCCAGGTACACCAAAGCCTGTTCAGCATTGCCACGTTCCTTCTCAACCCGGCCGGCAGCAATCAGCACACGCGTATCGTTTGGGCCCAACTCCAGCGCCACACTGGCGTGGCGCGCCGCGCTTTCAATGTCCCTGGCGGCCAGGGCGACGCCACTGGCAAACAAACGATGTTCCAGGTCGTTGGGCTCACGTGCAATCGCCCGCTCTGCGGTCGTCAGGGCCTGACG
>CAZZLB010000002.1:0-35151 GCA_964654655.1 uncultured Rhodoferax sp.
TACGGCTACGGCTACGGCTCCGGCTCCGGCGACGGCGACGGCTACGGCTACGGCTCCGGCTCCGGCGACGGCTCCGGCTCCGGCTCCGGCTACGGCTACGGCTACGGCTCCGGCTACGGCTACGGCGACGGCTGAAACACTGTGACCCTGCGGACCGATCGCGTCCGCAGCTTTTATCTCATCGAGCAAGGAGGTTCGAGATGTTGGTTCTTTCGAGGAAGGAAAACGAAGTCATCACGATCGCCGGAAATCTGATCAAAGTCACGGTCAAGAAGATTCGTGGCGGAACAGTCAGCATCGCGATCGACGCCCCGCCAGAAATCAAGATCAGGCGAGGAGAACTGATGGAGCGAAGGGAATCATCAGATGCTGCGTGACGTCGTGTCCGTTGGCCTGATGTTGCTGATCTCGTTGGGCGTCATCGTCACTTACTGGTTGGCAATCGACGATGACGAACCAGCCTCGTTTTCATGATGGAGGTCGAATCAATGCCAATGCTGCAACTCAGCCTGTCGAACCTGGCTGAACTCAAGGGCGGTTTGGTCGAGCGGATGCTGCAATCCGCACTGAACCGTATCGCCATGGACCTGCGATCGGCGCCAGACATCGGCGAGTGGCGGAAGGTGACGCTCGAAATCAGAGCTAAGCCAACCGTCGAAGACGGCGAGCTCGGAGACGTGATCGTCGAGTTCGCGGTGTCTCCAAAGGTGCCCGTCCGCGTCACGTCCTCGCGGATGCAGGTCAAGTCCAGCACCAACGGTGCGAAGCAACTGTTCTTCTCGGTCGACAGCCCGGACAACCCGGCACAGAAGACCATCACGGACATCCCGGGCGTCGAGTAACTCAACAACCATTCGAACGAAAGAACCACTCCCATGCTGAAGTCACTATTTGACGCGATCTGTGCAAAGCAGTTGGAGGCCGTCAAGCCGACGACGATCGACGTCGCCGATCCGTTCGCGAAGCACTTCTTCTTCGACGGGAAGATCGCTCGCATCGAGGTCCCGCCAGCCGCGCGAAAACACACGGTGTTTACGCTGGACGATCTGATTGCCTCGGTCAAGCACCACAACACGGACCTTGTGAAGGGCTCCATCTGGCATGATCGAACGAAGGTGGTGTTCCTGATCGACGATGAAGATCGCCGCGAGATGGTGACACTGCCGCTTGTCTTCTCCGACCATTGGGACATTCTCTGCAAACTGCCAGCAGCCATGACGCAGCGGGACTTCGTGAGACTGCTGCGGCACGAGTTGGCTGGATGCGTTCCGGATACGCTGCTGCCAGCAATCGCCAAGATCGAAGTCGCCACGTCATCCGGACAGCGGAACGAAATCAACCCGGGCCGTGAGCGAGGTTCACGCGAGTTCGCTGTTGATCTGGCGAACTCCGGAGAGATTCCCGAGTCGTTTCTGCTCGCCGTCAGCGTTTACTCGACGCCGGGGCTGCGGCAGTGCCGGTGCATCAAGATGAGCCTCGACTACACGCTCCCTCCGTCACAGGTGACGTTCCAGGTGACTCCGCGTCCGGACGAAATCGAAATCGCCATGCAGGACGCGCAGGCCGAGCTGCACAAGCTGCTCTGTGACGCGGTCGAGTGCCCGGTGTTCAACGGGAATCCGTGATCGGCTGGAGGGCGATGCAATGCGAGAGACGAAGTTCGCCTGTGGTTCGTTCGTTGATGAGTTGTTGTCGTCGGAGCCCCGCGTGTGCCCGGACTGCGGGTGCTCGGACGACGACCCGTGCCACGTGCATGGCACGCCCTGTTGCTGGATCAAAACAGTCGGAGACGAAGCCGTCTGCTCGGCCTGCGTCAGCATCGACGAACTTGTTTCAGACCGCAACGGACGCGGATGGTTGCGCGTGGTGATCCCCCGAGCGGTCACCGAATTGCATCGGCCGTTCGTTCCCAGCCGCGCGGAGGCTGAGGCGATTCGGCGAGCCATGAATGGAGCGGAACTGTGATCACGGAAGCAGGATACCGCGAGTTCTATCAAACGTCGGAGAAGCGGGCCACGGAACGGGCGGCAGGCGAGAAGGCCCGCGAGCGGTATGGATGCTGCGACGTCAGCGGTTGCCATCGGTACGTGCTGGACGTCGACACCTACGGCGAGGATGGACAACTCATGTCCAAGGTTTCGCGGGTGAAGTGTCACCTGACGTGGAAAACGTGCCCGGCAGGTGACCTGCGAGAAATCATCAACTTGTATGGGCTGATCAATCGAAAGCTGGAGGGTACGGACAATGGCGAGTGAGAGAGCAGTAGCGAACGCTGCGCCGAATCGGTCACAGGGTCTGATTCCTGCGGAGGAACTGAAAGCGATCGTGGCGCTCGATACGACGCTGCGCGACGGTCAAAGATCAATCCAGGAAGCCGATGTCGCCGGGAACATGATGCTCAAGGGACTTATGACAGCCAGGCTGACACAGACAATTCGGAACTTGATCACGCCCGCGATGATGCGTGACATCATGTGCTTAAAGGGAACTCCGCTCGGATTCAAGACCGATGAGGCGACCCGGAGAGAAGGACCTTACACCGAAGATGCGGTTCGCGACGTCGTGATTGCTGCCCTGATGGATGGGGCTCGGTTGGTCGGAAACGAGTTCAACATCATTAGCTCGAACTATTATCGCACCAAAGAGCAGCTTGAGCGGAAGGTCCGCGAGTTCCCCGGGCTGCGTGAATTTCGATATTCACTGTCTGTCCCGAAGATCTCGGACGGCGGCGCGTTGGTCGCCGGGTGGGCTAGTTGGAAACTGCACGGAACGGCTGACAGAATGGACTTCGCGCAGAGCGAAGGATTCGACGGCAGAATCCCGGTCCGCATCAACTCGGGCCAGGGTGCCGACGCGATCCTTGGCAAGGGCACGCGCAAGCTGATGTACCGCGTGTTGCAAAGATTGACCGGGATCGACTACGGGCTGGAAGAGGAACAGTCGGAGCCGGAGGCACCGGACGTCGTTGACGCACGCTTCGAGATCGTCTCCGAGGAACAGGTGGATCATCAGCAGGACGATCTCCGCGCGCGGGCGACCGAGGAGATTCGTGGCCAGTTCGCCGCCTGCAATACTCCCGAAGAGGCTGACGGGATTCTGGCCGACGTGATCGGAGACGAATGGGACGACGAGTTTGTCACGGCCGCGAAGCAGTGGCACTCCGAGGCCGTCGCCAGGTTGTCCACGACGGATCTCGTCGTCGAGCATGACGCCGTGGCAAGCCATCCGCTCGCTGGTGTCCGTGAACGGATGCAGGCGGCCGAACTGAAGAACGATGTGAAGGCCATCTATGAAGAGGCCATCGCTATTCACGGGTTGTCCGACGAGGACAAAAACACGCTCTATCAATGGCGTGGCCAGGAACTGGCACGCATCCACGGGACCAGGGGGGAACGGACGAACGGCAAGGCCGCGGCGGCGAAGTGACTCGGAGTCTTCACCAGTTCTGAATAGGTGGCCCATGGTGCAACTCAATCTGTTCGACGCCGCGAACAAATCACGCAGGACGGATCCGGACACATCCCGGATCGCTGCTGACCAGGCCGAACGTTCCGGCCTGATCGGACGTCAGCAGCACGAGGTTCTGGCGCTCGTGCGTTCGCATCCAGGACGCACGAGCGCCGAGCTCGGCCAGCTGTTGGGCGGGCAAGACGCACGCTTCATCGTCGCCAGGCGTCTACCAGAGCTGGAACGTCTCGGCGTGGTGCGTCGTGGAGACAAGCGAGTCTGTCACGCTCACGGCACTATGGCGGGAACCTGGTTCGCAACGGAGGGCAACAGTGGCCGCTAAATATCGCAAGATAGATCCGAGGATCTGGATCGACGAAAGGTTCTGCGAATTGGATCGCGACGAGAAGCTGCTCGCGATCTGGATGCTGACTTCTTCGCGCATCAATCGATGCGGAATCGTGCTGTGGTCTCCAGGTCTGGCGAGCGAGGAAACCGGCATCTCTGGAAACCGTATCGATACGGTATGCCATACGGTATGCCATACCCTGAAATGGCATGTAGATCGCACCAGGAAAACCATCTTTTTGAGTCGCTGGTGGCGTTACAACGCGCCTGACAACAGCAAGGCGCTCAAAGGTATGTTGTCTGATCTTCATGACGTCCCAAGCGAAGCAGCAAACCGTTGCCTTGCAGAGGCTTTCAGCGATCTTCCGGACGTGTTTCACGAAGTTCTGAAGGGTATGCCATACGGTATGCCATACGGTATGCCATACCAGGAACAGGAACAGGAACAGGAACAGGAACAGGAACAGGAACAGGAACAGGAACAGGATACCCCCTATAGTCCCCCATCGAAGTCCGGACGCAAGCGCGGCACCAACGGGGCGCGTGTGTACTCGGATCAGTTTGAGACTTTCTGGAGCGTGTACCCATCGATCCGACGCGGCGCCAAGCCGGTTGCCTGGGACGCATGGCAGACAGCCATCAGCAGAGCCGCACCAGACCGGATCATCGAATCCGCTCGCGAGTTCGCCGCGAGCGAGTTGGGCCGTTGCCAGTACTGCCCCGGCCCGGCTCCGTGGCTCAACCAGGATCGATGGGAAGACGATCGTTCGGCCTGGAAGCGGAACCACAAGCCAGTTCACGAGGAGGTCGAGTACTGATGGACGCAGCCGAATACACCACTTGGGCACGGTTCCACGATTCGCTGTTCCCGGACTTCGGGCAGTGGTGGAAGGGACTCAAATCCGACGCACGCGACACGCTGCGGTCCGAGTGGCTTACGATCCTGGAGCGGATCAACCTGCACGACGCGATGTCCGCCAGTCGCCAGATGCTCGCGGGCGACGTCGAACTTTGCCCATCGTGGGAGCGATCTATGCTGGCCAGCAGGATTGCTAAGGCCGCCCGCGAGATTGCTTCCGAACGCGCGCCGAGACACGTCGAGGCGGAACGTCCGGTGCGTGTGACGCGAGACGATGGCCAGCTATCGGCCGGAGAACTTTATGGCCAGATCATGGAACGCATCGACGCCGGCGAAGACCCGCACGCAGCGTCCGACGCGGTGATCCCGAAGGTTTCCCCGGACGGATCGGGACCGCGTTTCCGCTGCGCGAAGTGCCAGGACATGGGAACCGTGCTGGTCTGGCACAACCTGTCGATCAAAGCCGCCATGGAACAGCGACTTGACGACAACCGCAATCGGCGAGTGATGGCGGTCGCTTGCGATTGCCACGCCGGTGATCCGCTCTGCCTTCCCGATGAACGCACGGCCCCGAAAAACTGGAGCGGGTGGCGGCAATCGGCTCGCTACTCACCGGACCGTTACTGTCGCTGCTCGCATGGCGACGTGCACAACTCAGAGCGGATCGCTGAGCTTGTCGAGTGGGTTGGCGATTACGCGAAGAAGCGTCGCGAAGCGCCAGCGGATCGGCGCGAATCAGTGTTCGATGCCTGGAACCAGGGAGCACTGCAGTTGGAGCCGGCATCATGACGACGATCAGTTTTTCCGTGTTCGGCGAGCCGAAGCCGCAGGGCTCCAAACGCGTGGTGCCGATCTACTCGAAGGCGGGCCCGGTGATCCGAGACGGCCGCGTGCTGACCAGGTGCGTGAATGACAACCCGAAGCTGGGCGAGTGGCGGCAGGAGATCGCACACGCCGCGAGGATGGCGTACTCAGGTCCGCTGCTCTGCGGACCGCTGCAGGTGGCCATGACGTTCGTCAGGCCGCGGCCGAGCTCGCACTTCGGATCCGGTCGGAACGCTGCGACGCTGAAGCCGTCATCTCCGGACTGGCCGATCGCACGGCCTGACGTGTTGAAACTCGCGAGGGCCGTCGAGGATTCGCTATCGGGAGTCATCTACCGCGACGACTCGCAGATCGTCGACGAGCGTCTGACGAAGATCTTCGGCGACTGTTTCCGTGTTGACGTGGCAGTGATTGAACTGGGGGCGGGCAATGAGTGACACGATCGTCAGATGCCGATGGGTGCGGTGTTCTGAACGTATGCCGGTCGATTACGAACTCGTTCTGCTCGCATGGGACGGAACACAAGGGAGCAGCCGTCCGAACACATATCCCAAGACGTGCTACCTGCTCAACGGGCAGTGGACGTTTGCCGGTGGTGACGAGACGGCGTATTTCGCCAACGATAACCCGCCAACGCACTGGATGCGACTTCCGCACGCTCCCGTCGGGACGCCACCGGACATCGTCTGCAGGCGAGGAGGCAATCGATGAGCGACCCAATCGCAACCCAGGTTGGCGGCGACCACTACAAAGGCATGGCCATTCAGCCGGTCGAATACGTGCACGCAAACGGCATCGGATACTTCGAAGGGAACGTCATCAAGTACGTGTCACGATGGCGTCAGAAGAACGGCATCGAGGATCTGCGGAAGGCCGTTCACTTCCTGCAGCTGCTGATCATGTTCGAGGAAGGAGCGAAGAAGTGAAACGTTTCAATTGGCGTCGGATGAAGATCGTATGCCTGTTGCTCCTCGGAAATCTGTATCCGTCCACCGTTCGTCACTGGGGATTGGTTGGCCCGAAAGACGCGATTCGCGCGAGTGTCGGTTGGGGGCCGTGGGTGAAAAGCGCGAAGTGAATGGAGGTGATCGATGCGCACCTGCGATGTTTGCGGTCGAGAGCATAAAGGTCGCGGCCTCTGGTGTTCGCACTGCAACGGCCACAACCGAAGCGAAGTATCGTGTCAACCTGGTCGCAAGCAGTTGTCAACTCGCTTGGCTGGAGCGATGGAGTACACGGAGGAGATGGAGCGGAATCGCGTGGATGGCTGGCCGTACGAAGACGCTGATCGCAACGAGTTGAATGGAGGCGAACGTGAATCTGACTGAACGGATCATACTGTGGTTCTCTTTGTACGGCGACGAGTGCAAGGACGATGAGGTTCGCAATCTTCTGGACGATGCACAGGAGGAACTGGCCGCGAAAGATCAGGAGAACGAGCGGCTGCGGCGTGAACTGGATGAGGCGAAGCGCGCGCATGCGAGACTGCAAAAACAATACACGCCTCTGGCGTGCGGTGCGTGCGGTAAACGGATGGGCGTGAGGATCTACTGTCCAGAGTGCGACATGCCAGAAATCGTCCAACTGCGAGCGGAGAACGAACGTCTACGCGGTGAGCTCGAAAGACTGACTGTAATCGGAATTGAGAACCTGGAACGCATCGACCGGTGGCGGGAAGCGTACATCAACCTGCGAGACAGCTCACGCGAGCAGCAAGCTGACATCGACCGTTTACGAATCAAACTCGCCGAGGCGTGGTTGAAGATTGGAGCACTGACCGAAGTCGACGACGCCTGAGGCATGTCGACGAAATCTGTTTCGTGAACACCGGAAGTTGCCATGCCGGAACGGAAGCCGGAAGCGGGCAGAGGTCCGCACTCATTTGTAAATCTGACGGCGCGATCCCTATCGACAAGCAGTAGTCTTTCGAGTGCATCGGGGGCGACTGCGTGAGTCGATATGAGTCGATCTACCGACGTATGCGTCCGGATCAGAGGCCGCAATGTGCCTGTGGGGTGTTCTACGTCGCCGGCTCCACTCAACGCTCGATCACGTACTACTACCCGCGATGTGAGTGTTTTGGGCGAGGCATCAAAGTCGTTCGCGAACGAATCCATGAAGCGTTTTCTGTTATCGATGCTCTGGATGCTTGCGACGTTCCACCAGGTCCATGCGACTGACCTGGACCGCACGAACATGGAACTTCCGCCCGAGGTCCGCGGCTGGTTCAGGAACCCCGACGGGTCCTGCGTGCAATGCTCGATCGGCATGGCCGGGGTGTGGTCCAACGTGCCCGCTGCGACGACGCTGCTGTGGGACACGCAGTACGGACCCAAGGTCCGCGGCGGATCCGGTCCGGCTCGCGTTGAGGCGTACTGCGATCGGCGGAAAATCCCTGCCTGGAACATCACGGGCGAGGAAACGATGTCGTGGATGCAGTGGGCCGCCAAGACGAATCGCTTCGCGGCGATCGGCGCTGGAACGCGGCACTTCCAGACCGAGTACGGACGCGATCCGGACCAGCAGCGCTGGTTCGTCTGCAACAACAACTCGACGGACCACGTCGATGAATACTCGAACGAAGCCTACCTGCGGCTCCACCTGGCCAGCGGCCGGTGGGTCGTGATTCTCAAGGGGCCGAGCGCCCCGCCTGTACCCGAATACGTTCATTGGTGGTGAATCCATGCAGCCAAAGTTCCTACTGGCCGCCGTTGTTGCGGCCACGCTGATCAGCGATACCGGCACCGCGCACGGACAGTGGTTCCGTCGTCGGCAGTCATCTACCGTTCGTACCGTACCAACAGCTCCCGCCAAGCAAACGCCCGCTCAGTCGACTCCCCCGAAGCAGGAAGCACAACGCAGCGAACCAGTCGAAGCACCGGGAGACATTCCCCAAGACGCCAAGTGGGAAATCCTGCGGATGGGTGATCGCGTTCAGGAAGTCGGCACGGGACACGGTGGCATCGAGCAGCTGTTCGCCGCGGCCGTCGCCGCACCGCCCGAGGACGATTCGTACAAGTGGTACATATCGGTCGTGACACGACCAGGTTGCACGGCGTGCTCGAAGTTGCTGACTGACTTCCGCCGATCCGACGCATTGAAGTGCTTCGCCAATCCGGATGACTTCACAACCAGCTGGTCACACTTCAACGTGTACGACTCGACGGACCAGACACAGACGTGGCGATGGGCGAAAGTGAAAATCTCGGCCTATCCCACGATCATCCTGCAGCCACCGCTCAATCGGAAGTTCGGAGACCCGAAGACTGTCGTGCTCCAGCACACCGGGTACGACGGGAACCCTGCAGCGCTCGCCGAAGAGTTCCGCAAGTCGATCCGCTACTACGTCGAGCGAATGCACGAAACGCGTTCCTCCGGCATGCAGAGCGAGGAACCCAGCAATCCGATCGGCGATCCGTCGGGACCGCCAGCGCCCGAGATCGGCGCGGATCCGCCGTTCAGCATCCCGCTACCCAAGCCGCTCGATACGATCATCCCGGACACCGGGCCTCCGCAGATACCGAACTCCAAGCCGACGACGACACTGCCGGAATCGCTTGCGTCACTCGCGTCGTTGTGGACGCTCTTGGCGGTGGGCAAGTGGATCGTCAGCGCCGTGTTCGGTTTGCTGGCCGGCGGAGGTCTGACCAATCTGCTGCTGCTGTTCCTGCTGATTCTGGCCGCGGTCCGCACGCTCCGCACCAAATCCAAGTGGCTGGAACTGCTGATTGATGACGCCACGCTCGTGCGCCTCGGCGAGTCGATCCGGGCCGTGATGCCCAAGGCTGCGCCGATCACCAGGTTGAGACCGGAAACAACGCCGACGTGCGGATCCGCAGCGACGGCATCCGACGTGCGTACATCTCCGGCGCCGCGAGCCACGCAGAAGAAAACGCCCGGACGCACCGTCCAGCGCGCGAAAGTCGTTATGAGGAACTGAGGAACAAGCGATGGAATACGAAATCGGAATCAGCGTGAAGGAACAGGGCGTGGAGGTTGTTCAGGTGTCGATCCGCACGGCCGACATTCAGAAGGCTATCGCGCTGTTGGATAACATTCGCGAAACCGTGGTGCAGGTCGCACCGGAGTGAGCGTGATGGACGTGTTGAAAGTCATCGCCGCGTTGCTGCTTCCTCCGCTGGCAGTCGGTCTCCACCGGGGCGTCGTCGATGCACACTTCTGGTGCAACGTGCTGCTGACGGTGTTCTGCTGCTGGCTGCCTGGCACAGCTCACGCGGTGTGGGTGCTGATGCAACCGATTGAGGAGCAATGACAATGCCATTCGAAGCACGCCTGGAAAAGCAAAGCACCAGCAACGCGGCCGTGTGGGCCGTGGCTGTGGCCATCCTGCTGTTGGCGGCCGTCCTGGCCGTGGCCGCCGTTATGTTCGCGGCGCCACGCCCGGTTCTGGCTGACACGGAAACGCGGGGGCAGGTTTCCTCGCTCCGCGCGGAAGTGGCCTGGCTGAGTGGCCGACTGGACGCACTGGAAAAGAAAGTCGATCGACTGACTCAGCCAGGTGGCCGAGGATCCAATGTCGGATCTGAACGCGGTGCATTGAAAGACGGTTCCTGAGCGGTGTGCGTTGCACCGGCTGTCGTTGATCTTTGAACTCCGGACTGTCGCTCATGCCATGGCGTGCGTTGCCACCCAAGACTCCGACGCCTCCCAGGCGCTCCGCAGCCAGTCGGGGCTACGATCGTCGCTGGCGCAAAGCGGCGAAGGATTTCCTGACGCGGAATCCGCTCTGCGTGTCCTGCCTGCGGGACGAGCGCGCGGTGCGTGCCACCGTCGTGGATCACATCGTTCGGCACGATGGTCAGCAGGATCCGCTGTTCTGGGACGTCACGAACTGGCAGCCGCTCTGCAAGCAATGTCACGATCGCAAGACCGCCTCTGGGAAGTGAACCATGGCACGATCTGGACCGAAGCCGAAATCGAAGAAAGCGCAGACGCGTCGCGGCAATCCTGGCAAGCGGGCGGCGTCTCCGAAGAAACGTGCGACTTCACCCCGGAAACGGAAACTGCCGCAGACCAGCGACGACAGTCCACCGAAATGGCTGGGCGCCGTGGCCGTCGATCACTGGAAGCGACTGGCTCCGATCATCGCCCGACGCGGACTGTTCACCGAACTGGATCGGGACGCACTAACGATCTACTGCGATGCCTGGCAGCAGCTGTACGACTCGGACGCCGAACTGCGCAAGCAGGGCGAGTGGATCTACCTAGATTCTGGAATCGTCCAGGCTCACCCGGCGGCAGCCAAACGCAACAAGGCCATCGACCGCATCCGGAAGGTGGGCGAGCAGCTCGGGCTGACTCCCAACAGCCGCCGAGGCCTCGACGTGGAAACTCAGGCAGTCGATCCGCTCACGGACTTTCTGGCGGAGAAATGATGCGTCGTCGATGGATCCGCAACGCGTCCGACGAACTGGCCGTGCGAAACGGCTGCGTGTTCGATGAGCGCCGCGCCGAAAAGGTGGCGAAGTTCTTCCGCACGTTTCTGCGGCACAGCAAGGGCGAGTGGGCCGGAAAACCGTTCGAGCTGCTCGACTGGCAGCGGGACGAGATCATTTATCCGCTGTTCGGCTGGATCCGCCCGGACGGTTACCGACGGTTCCGCCGCAGCTACATCGAGATACCGAAGAAGAACGGCAAGAGCACGCTGGCCGCGGGCCTTGGGCTGTACATGCTGATCGGTGATGGCGAGGCGGGCAGCCACGTGTTCTCCGCGGCGGCGGACCGCGACCAAGCCTCGATCGTGCACGGCGAGGCCATCAACCTGGTGGACTCGTCGCCGGAACTGCGGAGGCACGTCGAAATCAACCGCTCGACGCGGAACATTCACTATCCGTCGCAGCGTGCGTTCTATCGGGCTTTGAGCAGCACGCCGACTTCCAAGGAGGGATTTGACGGCCACTGCTGCATCATCGATGAACTGCACATCTGGCGGGGCCGCGAGCTGTGGGACGCCCTGCGGTACATGGGACGGGGCCGCCGGCAGTCGCTGATTTTCGTGATCACCACGGCCGGATCCGAAATGCTGTCCGTGTGCCGGGAGCAGCACGACTACGCCGAGAAGATCCTCGACGGGACATTTCAGGACGATCGGTACTTCGCCTATATCCGTTCGGTGTCGCGCGAAGAACTCGAGGAGCGCGGAGTCGACGACCGCGAGCTATGGCACAAGGCCAACCCTTCGATGGGGATCACCATCAACGAAGAAGAGTTCGGCCGGGACGTCGAGGAAGCGAAGAACACGCCCACGGCCTACGCCTCGTTCCTGCGTTATTCGTTCAATGTCTGGGCAACGTCGGTCAATCGTTGGCTGAAAGTCGGTAAATGGCGTGCCTGCAAAGAACCTTGCGACGAGTCTCTCCTCGTGGGTCAGCGGTGCTTCGGGGGTTTGGATCTAGCCTCACGCCTCGACACCGCTGCCTTTTCCCTGATCTTCCCTTTGCCGGACGGCCGCTACCGGCTGCTGATCAGGTACTGGCTGCCGCAGGCCACGGCCGACGCGAGGCGTGACACGGTGCCCTATCAGCTCTGGGCCGATCAGGGGCTTATCACGCTGACGCCGGGCGACGTCACGGACTACGAGACGATCGTGCACGACGTCTGTGAACTGTGCCGTCGATACAAGGTGCAGGAAATCGGTTTCGATCCGTGGAACGCCGAAGGACCGACCCAGGAGATTCTGCGACTGACGGGTGTCAAGCGGACGGAAGTCCGCCAGACCATCGGCAACATGACCTATCCGGCCAAGGAACTGGAACGGCTCATCGTGTCCGGGGGAATCGTCCAGGACGGCAATGCGGTGCTCGACTGGCAGATCGGAAACGTCGACGTCTACACGGATCCCAACGACAACATCCGTCCAATTAAGCCCAAGCATGGAGACTCACGCACGATCGACGGAGTGGTGGCCACGGTGATGGCCCTTGACAGGGCGCTGCGGGCACCGAAGCCGGCCCAGGGCAGTTTACTGATCGTCTGATAAGGGGTGACTGATGATCCGCTGGATTTCGCGAGTGTGGCGAGCGCTACGCCTTGCCGGCGAAGCGTCGACGGCCGCGAACCCGCGGCAGTGGTTGATTGACTGGATGCACGGGGAGCATGGATCCGATGCCGGAATCCGGATCAACGGACGCTCCGCGCTCCGCTACGCCCCGGTCTGGTACGCCGTGCGGAGAATCTCCGGGCACGTCGCCCAGCTTCCGCTGACGCTGTACCAGCGCACGGGCGACCGTTCCAAGGCACGGGCTGCCGGGCACCCAGCGTACAGCCTGATGCGTAGGCGTCCCAACCGGGCCATGAACCAATCCGTGTTCCGCGAGCTGCTCCAGTATCACGCCCTGGTCTATGGGGCGGGTCGGGCCGTGATCGTCCGCAATCAGCGGGGAGATGCGGTAGAGCTGGTTCCGCTGCTGCCGGAATCGACGAAGACCGCCATCGTGGACGGCGAGAAATGGCACCTGACGAAAATCGTGGTGGATCAATCGGGACGAACCGTCGATCGAAAGTTCCGTGACGAGGACGTGCTGCACATCGTCGGACTGGGTTACGACGGTATCACCGGCATTCCGCTGTGGGAGCTGGCGAAGAACAGTTGGGGCCTCGGCCTGGCCACCGAGAAGCACGGCAATCGGCACTTCGCCAATAACGCCACGCCCGGGCTGATCCTACAGGCACCGCAGGGCGTGCTCGTTGACGAGACGGAAGCACGGTCGTTCCTGCAGCAGTTCCGCTCCGCCCAGGAAGGACTGGACAACGTGTCAAAGACGGCGCTGCTCCGCAACGGCGTGACCGTGTCCAAGCTGTCCTCCACCGGGCAGGAGTCGCAATGGATCGAACAGCGCAAATTCCAGCGGCAGGAGGTGTCGCTGTGGTTCCTGCTCGAAGCGATCACCGGAGACGACGGGGCCAGTTACAACAGCCTCGAGCAAAAGCATCTGGCCTACCTGGTCAACTGCCTCAACGGCTGGCTGGTGAAGTGGCAGGAGGAATGCGAAGAGAAGCTGCTGCGCGAACGCGAGAAGCTCGCCGATAGCCACTACTTCCGGTTCAACACCGGAGCCCTGCTCCGCAGCGACACTAAGACCACGTACGAGACGCTCACGATGGGCGTCCGCGGGATGCTGCTGACGATTAACGAGGCGCGTGATCTGCTCGACCTGGATGCGATGGACGGCGGCGATCAGCTGCTCAACCCGGCCATCACGCCCGGGCCCGCCATCAAAAACCGGATGGTCGAGATGTGCCAGCAGCGGCTTTCCGAACTGCTGGCTGTCGAGCAGCGGCGGGTACTGGACCTGCTGAACCGCTCCGATGCGTCCGACCGGCTCGACGCGTTCTACGCCGACTGGCCGGGAACGCTCGCCGGCGGCTTATCGCTGTTCACCGAGGACCGTGTTTCCGTGGAAACACTGGCTGCCCAGTGGTGCCGTGAATCCCGCGAATCGCTCCGCCGGGACTCGGTCGAGCAACAGCGGGACGTCGTCGCCGCGTGGCCTGACCGCATCCGACCGCTGGCTGAGCAGTTGGCCGGCGAGTTCACGACCGCACTCAAGCAAGGGGAATAAACATGCCCGGGGTTTCCATAGACACGTCAGGCCTCGTGCCGGAGCTGTACCTGTACGGTCGCTTCAGCGAGGATTCGTTCTGGGTCGATGACGCAATTTCCGCTGCGGCGGTGCTCGCGGCGCTCAAGGACCTCGGCAAACCGACGCAGCTGGTGGCCCGGATAAACTCTCCGGGCGGATCCGTATTCGAGGCGGTAGCCATCTACAACGCCCTGGTGCGGCATGAGGCCCACGTGCGAGTGGAAATCGACGCCCTGGCAGCATCGGCCGCGGCGATCGTGGCCATGGCCGGCGACGAGATCGTGATGGCCGGCAACGCCTCAATGATGATCCACCGAGCCTGGACGATCGCGATGGGGAACGCCGAGGAAATCGGCAAAGTCGTCGAGGCCCTCAAGACCGTCGACGAATTGATCCTCAACACGTTCGACGCACGAACCGGCGACAAATCCACGCGGGACGCGATCGAAGGTTGGGTCAACGCGGAGACCTGGATGACTCCCGAGCAGGCGGTCGAACGCGGATTCGCCGATCGCGTGGGCGAGTTGCGGAAAGGCGTCGCCGCCAACGTGCCGGCCGGCATGTTCAAGAACACTCCGCGGCATTTGCTGGCCGCGGCCACGCCGCCTGAAAGCTCTCCGCCGGCGAAGGCGCCGCAATCAGGTTACGCGACGAAAATCGCGGCGCTGCGTCACCGGGTCAACGTGATGGGACAGCGGTAGCGGAGATTGCCTGACGATGCCCAAACTCGGACTCTACCACGACGCGGATCCGATCCTGCTGACGTCTGCCAGCGGGTCACTGTCACGTGCACCATCCGGCAAGCTGCACGTCCGCAAGGACAACCTGGCGGCCGTCACTGCTCCGGGCGTCACGGATGATTCCGCGGCGGGATATGAGGTCGGCTCTACGTGGTTGGACACCAGCGGTGGCAACTTCTACGTCTGCAAGTCGGCCGCCGAAGGCGCGGCGGTCTGGATGGCCACGGTGCAGAGCCCGGTGAGCCCGGCCGGAATCGGCACAGAGCTTCAATACCGCAACGGTTCCTCGTTCGGTGCGATCACGGGATCTTCTTGGAGCGGAAGTATTCTCGATCTACCATCGGGGGCCACGCTCAACGGGACGGCCATCTCTGTCTCTGGGCACACGCACTCGTATGAGCCGGTGATTTCCGCGGGCACGACCGCTCAGTACTGGCGTGGCGATAAGTCCTGGCAGACGCTCGACAAGTCGGCCGTCGGCCTGGGAAGCGTGGAGAACACGGCACTGTCGAGTTGGGCAGGCAGCGCGAATGTCACGACGCTGGGGACGATCACGACGGGGACCTGGAAGGCCGGTGCGGTCACAATACCTCTCGGCTCCGCAACCGCTCCAACACTGACTTTCACCGGCGATACGGACACTGGCATTTACTCAACCGGGTCGGATAATGTGTCGATCGGCACCGGCGGAGTGCAGCGGGTAGCCATAGACGGCAATGGCGTCGGAATCGGAACGACGCCGCTGAATAATCTGCACGTCAAAGCCGCTAACCCGACACTGAACCTGCACACCACTGGAAACAACACTGGAAACACCATAATCAATTTCATGCATTATGGTGACTCCAATTCAAAGATGACCGCGATTGCGGCTGTGCCGATCAACTACTATGGCCAAGCCAATTTGTACTTCGTCGTGCGAGGTGCAACTACCGCAAACTACGATATTGTTGCCGATGCGAAGTTGACGCTAACACCGTCGAGCGGTTCCACGTTTAGCAGCATACTTGGAATTGTCAGCACCACGACGCCGCAGATGGCGGTCAAGTACAACACGTCGAACTACTACACGACTTCGGTCTCCTCGGCTGGAGCCGTCACCTTTGATGCGGTGGGGGCGAGTGCGGGGTTTAGTTTCAGCGATACGATCAGTTGCCCAGGGGCGAATACCAACAGCGAGCGGTTCGGTGCCTCTTCCGCCGCCGCAGGCGCTAACACAGTAGCTGTCGGGTCAAGTTCTTCTGCTGCTGGTAACTTCAGTGTGGCGATCGGACACAATGCCTCAACTGCCGCAGCAGGTGGACGAGTTGCCATAGGTCAAGGCGCGAGTGCAGCGCACTTCGACAGTCTGGTTATTGGCAATGGAGCGAGCAGCACCGCCGCCTCCCAGTTCATGGTCGGCGGGCAGATGTACAATGCCACCAATTTCACGATGTACGCTGGAAGCAATGCTCTGACTCTCGCCACCAACAGCGGAACGTACCTGACGGTCGCGGCAGCGAATGCACTTCTTAGCACGCCGATCAATTTTGCCACCGCCTCCGACAAAGCCTTCTATCTCGGCGACCCAAACACAAACGGCTCGTGGCGGCTGGTCCGCTCCGGCGATAACCTCGTGGCTGAACGCCGCGAGTCCGGTTCCTACGTCACCAAGCAAACCATATCGGCGTAACCATGGCACTGTCTTACATCTCGGCCAGCGACAAGGTGGCGATCGGCTACGACTCCGCGACCCACGAGCGCGGGTTCCTGGTCAAGCTCATCAACCGCACCGGGCACGCGAGCGTCAAGGGCGAGCTGGTCTCGGCTTCGCCCTCGGCGGACCGCGAGGTCGTGCTCCAGTCCAACGAATACGACACGATCGGCGTGGTCCAAGAGGCCGGCGTGGCCGAGGGATCCGAGATGTGGGTCTGGATGATCGGCTCCGTCTGTCAGGTGCTCATGAAAGACACGGTCGCCGCCGTTCATGGCTATATGCTGCTCGCCGCTGATGCGGACGGCCGGGCGGACAATATCGCGGTCTTTGGTCCTGGCTTGGCTGCGGTGGACACGCATATGAAGGAGTGTGGCCACGTACTTTCGTCTGCCGTGGGCGGCACGAATGTTCTGGCTCTGGCAATGATTCATTTCAATTAAGGAGGGTTCAGTGGCGACCATCGAAGTGACGGTATTGAATCAGACCAAGATAATCACCTATCCAGACGCCCTGGAAGGCAAGTTTCTTGACCTGTCGGCGGCGGCGTACAACTATCCCGCGTATGTGCCGAATCCGGCAGCGGCGACGGATCCGACGCAACCGCCGATGATCGCGAATCCGGCGGATAAGCTCCAATTTGTCATGGAGCGCGTGACAGACGATCTATTGGGACGTGTGCGAAATCACATCGCCGCCGTCGAACGGCAGAAGGCTGAACAGCAGATTCAGCAGGCCATCAACCAGCAGATCGGGGAGGTTGTCGTATCGTGAAGATTGACTTCTCCCAAGTGCTGACGGACCTGGAATCCAAGCCGATAAAGACCGACGAGGGCGAGCTGACGCTCGAACGGGTCGCGGTCTCGGCACTGCTCCAGCCCGCTAAGGACGAGTCAGGCGATACGAAGTACGCCAAGTACAAACTCATCAAGGCCATTCACGGCGCAACGGAGCCTGTCGAACTCAAGGCCGAGGAAGTGTCGACCATTAAGGCGGCAATCGGCAGCAGCTCCTTCACTGCGATTGTCACCGGGCAAGCCTGGGACCTCATCGAAGGAAAGTGACGTCATGGCAGCGACTCCTGTCGAAATCATCCACGGTGTGTCCGGACTCAGCGGGACGCTGAAGCTGTATCCACGCGGCTCGGACTCCATAGCGAACGGAGCCGGGGACGCATTCACGGAGCAGACAAACCGCAAGGGAGTGTACCGGGCCACCGTGGATGAGGCTCTGACCGGACTGCACGAGGCGTACCTCGTCGACGGCGGCGGGAACGTGCTCTTCGCCGGCGTGATTGACCTGGTCGACTCGACGGCCGTCCAGACGGTCGCGGAACTCGCGCATGCGATCACGCCGTCGCTGGCGGGGATCGGAGCACGGACGGTCAGCGTTACCGTCGACGATGGCACGGATCCGATTGAAGGTGCGACGGTGCGTCTGTCGAAAGGTGCTGAGTCGTACACCCAGCGAACTGACTCCGACGGCGAATGCTTCTTCAACCTCGACGATGGCACCTGGTTGGTTGCGATCACCATGGCCGGATATTCGTTCGCCGGCGACACACTCGAAGTGGACGCCGACGAGGCGGCCACGTTCTCGATGACTCCGTACTCGATCACGCCGCCAGCCTCACCAAACCTTACCAGTGGTTTCGTGCTGTGCCTTGGAATCGACGGACTCCCGGAAGCCGGCGTCAAGATCTACGCACAACTGACCGCAGGACCCGGCGACGACGGGTACGCTCTCGACACCGACACCATCACGATGACGTCCGACGAGGACGGCTTGGCGCAACATGCAGGGTTTGTGTGCGGCGGAACGTATCGATTCCGCCGCGGGACGTCCGGCATTTGGACTGATGCGCAGACAGCCCCCGCAACGGCAACTTGGAATCTCGCTGAGATCCTTGGAGATCCATGATCTCCAATCGGCACCGCTGGCATTTGTAAATCTTGCGTAGCATCTGACTCGCTCACGCGCTACTCTGCGCCTGAAATAGGTCGCACCGCTCGTCAGCGCGGCGAACCACCGGAGGCAGGCAGGCCGTTGCCTTCCACACCGACGGCACATTCATTACCGCAAATCACAAGGAATCTTGGAATGAATCCGAAGCATTTTGTGTGGCCTCTGCTGTCCTGGTTCGCCTGTCTGTTCAACATCCGCACCGCCAAAGCGATCCGCGAAGAAATCGGAGCGTTGGTTGATCGCGCCCAGGCGATCACCGATATCGCATCCGAAGAAAAGCGGGATCTTAAGCCGGAGGAAAAGACCGAAATCGACGGCATTCTCGGTAGCGGCAAGAAGGGAACTCCGGAGTACAAGGCCGGCAAGATCGATGATCTGGAGCGCGACCTGGAACGGGCCGAAAAACTCGAGGCTCGCATTGCCGAAAACACCCAAACTCGCAACGCGATTCCTCCGCAGCAGGCCCGAGAACAGAATGCGGCAACTCCGGATCCACAGCCGCGAGTCGCGAGCATCAACATCCCGGCACAATGTCGTTACCGTCACGGCCGGATGCGTTCGTACCGCGGGGAGCACGCCGAGCGAACCGCCTTCTTGGCGGGACAGTTCCTGTTGGCAACTCTGTATCGCCATCAACCGGCCGCCCAGTGGTGCCGCGAGCATGGACTTGAAGACAACATTCAGTTCCGTGCCGCGTTGTCGGGTGACAATAACAGCCTCGGCGGATTTATCGTGCCGCAGGAGATGGAACAGGCGATCATCGATCTCCGCGAACAGTACGGAGTGGCGCGCCAATTCTGCCGCGTCGTTCCGATGGCGGCCGATACGAAGGATCAGCCGTACCGCAAAAGCGGGCTGACGGCCTACTTTGTGGGCGATAACGAAGAGATCACCGCCAGCGACAAAGCCTGGGGAAACGTCAAGCTCGTCGCCAAGAAGATCGGGGCGCTTGCCAAGTATTCCTCGGAACTCAACGAGGATGCAATCATTTCGATTGCCGACGATCTGACGTCGGAAATCGCCTATGCGTTTGCAGCCAAGGAAGACGCGTGCTTGTTCCTCGGAGACTCCACGCAGACGTATGGCGGAATCAGTGGACTGGCCAACGCTCTGCAGGCGGGATCCATCGTCGACTCGCTATCTGGCAATACCGCCTTCTCGACGCTGGATTTGGTCGACTTTGAGAGCTGCCTCGGAAGATTGCCGGCCTACTCCGGCATCATGCCAACCTGGTTTATCTCCAAGGCCGGATGGGCTGCCTCCATGCTGCGTTTGATCGATGCGGCCGGCGGAAACACGGTGCGTGAAATCACCGGCGGTTCTGGGGGATTGCAGTTCCTGGGCTACCCGGTCGTCTTTAGCGAAGTGCTCAACAAGACGCTCACCGCTCAGACGAGCACGATCCTGGCCTACTTCGGGGATCTCCGCATGGCATCGGTGCTCGGCAACCGCCGTGGCGTATCCATGCAGCTGTCTGATCAGCGGTACTTCGAGTACGACCAGTTGGCCATCAAGGGAACGTCGAGATTCGACATCACGGTGCACAGCGTCGGAGATGCCACGACGGCAGGTGCGGTGGTTGCTCTCAAGACCGCTTCGTCCTGATTCTGACTGGTTCTGTGTCCCGTCTCTCCAACAGCGAACACGCGAGATTCTGCAATGAACGAAAATCAGAACGTCAAATACGTTCTCGGTCTGACTGATCAGACCAAGGACAACGGCGCGTTCACGGCCGTCGCGATCGACACGGCCGGATTCGAAGCCGCGGAAATTGCCTGCATTTTTCAGAACGTGCCGGCAAACTTCGCGGCTTTGAAGATCACCGAGTGTGAAACGTCGGGTGGTTCGTACACCGACGTGACCGGGACGGTCATCGGAACGGCCAAGAACATCGACGGTGCGACGAGCGCTTTGCCTGCGGCTTCCGGTGGCGACGACACGAATGTCGTCTTCCAACTCGATCTGCGGAAGCGGAAACGCTACCTGAAAGTCGCCGCCACGGCTGGCGATGGAAGCGGGACAGCCACCGAACTGACGGCCGTCGCGCGGCTCAGCCGGGCCAAGCTGGCCCCGACGACTTCGGCCGGCCAAGGGTCCGCGCAAGTCCTGGTCGTTTGACACAACAACGATGAGGCCGGCGCCGTAGTCCATTGAGTCTGCGGCGCCGGCCATAGCATCGAGGATTCAAAGATGTTTGTGCGACTGGTGCGGCATTGGAACGGCTACAAGCCCGGACGGGTGTTCAACATGCCCGACGGATCAGCCAACGTGCTGTTGAAACGCGGAGTGGCGGAACTGAAGAATAACGATCCGGCACCGCCCAAGTCACCCGGAAAGAAACACCGCAAGCGGTAAGGCGGCAGCATGGATTCCCTGCTGAGATACGCGATCACGCGCACGGAGGCCCCCGTCCTGGAGGTCGTCTCGCTGGCCGAAGCGAAAAAGCAGGTCAACGAGGTTTCCGGAGATGACGATGCACTGCTGTCCCGGCTGATTTCCACCGCCACGGAACAAGTCGAACGGGATTCCGGAAGGGCGCTGCTCACGCAGACCTGGAAGATGATTCGTGATGCGTTCCCGGGAACGTGCTGGGTCGCATTGCCTCGTGCTCCGTTGCAGAGCGTTGCATCCGTCAAGTACTACGACACGGCAGGCGTCCTGCAGACCTGGCCGATTACGAATTACCTGATTGACACCGTCCGCGAGCCTGGGTTGCTGTGGCTGGCGGACGATGCCGATTGGCCGAGCCTGGTGAGCAGCCGACCCAATCCGGTAGAGATCACCTACGTGTGTGGCTGGAAAACCGCGGCCGAGGTCCCGCAACGAGCCAAGCACGCGGTGCTATTGCTGGTCGCTCACTGGTATCGATCGCGCGAGCCGGTGGCGATCGGCACGATCAGCAGTGAGTTGGAGTTGACCTATCAGGCCTTGATTGCTTCCCTTCGACCACACGGTTATCCATGACGATTTCAGCCGGCATGCTGAACCAGCGAATCTCTGTCGAGGCGGCAGCCTGGAGTCAGGCCGCCTCTGGACAGCGCATCGCCACGTGGGTCCCCACGTTTTCTAAGCTGCCGGCCAAGGTGGAATCCGTGACGGGTGGCGAAATCCTGCGTGGCAGACAAGTCTCCGCGGAAGCCACCACCATGTTCACGATCCGCTACCGGGCTGGAGTCACGACAGCAATGCGGGTGAAGTTCGAGGGACGCACGTTGGGAATCGTGCGGGTCTCGGATCCTTACGGCGATCGGCGCGAACTGCGAATCGAATGCCGCGAGGTCTGCGCATGATCAGCATGGAATTCGAGGGATACGATGAGCTGATTCGCACCCTGGATCGGATCGACGACACGCTGACCGGCAAGGCGCTGCGCGAGGCTGTCGTCGATGCGGCACGCGTAGTCGTCAATCGAGCGAGGCAGCTCTGCCCGGCGCCAGGCTACAGGGGCGACAAGCCGCAATGGGGTGCGAACAATCCCGAAAACAGAAACGTGGCCGGTGCCCTGAAACCGCTGCGTGACACCATCGGCATGGAAGTCCGCAGCTACGGGGTGAGACAGCTGGCACTGGCCGGACCGTACTATCCGGCCGGAGCCCACGGGCACCTGGTCGAATACGGGCATCGCCTGATCGTTCACGGCAAGGAGCGAGGATACGTAGCCGGGCGTCCGTTCATGCGGCCGGCGTTCGACGAGACGAAGGGCGAGCAGCTGGCGGCCATGCAGCAGCGGCTGGCGAGCACGCTGCAACAACTCACGGGATGAACCATGGAAATTCAGAACGCGATCCGCGATGCCCTGCTCGACGACACGTCCGTCGCCGCGGCCGTCGTGGAACGCTGTTTCCCGGACATTCTGCCGCAGAACACTCCGCGACCGGCGATCGTGTCTACCGTGGTTTCAACTCTGGTTCACACGCATCTGCAGGGCCCGAGCAACCTCGAATCGTCGCGGGTGCAGATCGACGTGTATGCGGACACGAGATCGGCGGCGGACGACCTGTCCAGGCTGTGCCAGGGAGTATTGCACGCCGAGGGGCGCGGGGAGTGGGGATCACTCACCGTGCGTGGTTTGGAAATCGAATCGGGTATTCGCCACGACCGGGTTCCGCCGGCGGACGGCAGCGATGAGTGGCTTTACGTAACCAGCTTCGACGTGCTGGCAGTCTTTGTACCAGTCATGGGGGATTGAACATGGCCGACACAGGAAACGGCGCAACGATCACGTTCGGGACGAGTGGATTCACGGCCAACTTCACCCTACTGGGCGAGGTGAACCAGGAGATTGAGAAGCTGGACATTTCCCACCTGGGAAGCAGCGAATACAAGCAGTACATGCCGGCTGACCTGGCGGAGCCCGGAGAGTTCAACGCGGAGTTCCAGTTCGACGCGGCGGAAGATCTTCCGTCGTTGGGAGTGGTCGAGACGATCACCGTCACCTATCCCAAGCTGGTCGTTACCAACGACCCCGCCACGATGTCTGGAACCGGATACATCAGCAAGCGGTCCACGCCGCAGTTGAAAAACAACGAGGTTCAGGTGGCGAAGGTCACCGTTCAATTCGACGGGGCGACCGGGCCGGCATTCACGCCCGAAGCGGCTCCCGAGGGCGGAACCTGAGATTGACGCCCCTGTATTTTCCAACTGATCGGAAACCTAGGAGAGTCTCTGCATGATCACCTTGAAGGAGCATGTTGGTTTCACGCGTACCGGAAGGCCCATTGTGCTTCCGCAGCATATCGTCGTGCGCGATGGTGAGAGGGTCGGATATGTCGGCACGCAGCCGAATGCCCCGATCTGCTTCATCGTGCGACTGTGCGAGTCGGAGGTTGCGGAAATCGTTCGCGAAGTGTCGCGACTGAAGAACGGTACGCCGTCGCGTGTCAGTCAGCCTCCGGATCTCCCGATCGTCCAGGAAGTGGTGACCGACGATCCACTCGCCTGACGTTCCGTGACGTACTCTGCTTGCTGGCCAACTATCGATCGAAGGAACCTTTGCATGCTGAACCGTGAATACTTTCAGGCACCACCGTCGCGGCGGTTCGACACTATCGACCTGCCCGACGGAAACCAAGCGCGGATCCGCAGTCTGAACGAACTTGAGCGTTCCCAGCTGGACAACGCGGCCGTGAACGACAAGGGCGAACTGGTACGCCGCGAGCTGCTCCGCTATCGCTGCCGAGTGATTGCCGCGTGCCTGGTCGACGAGGAAGGCAACCAGCTGCTCTCCGAGGCGGATATTCCCGCCATCGGCCGGCTGGACAGTGCGACCACGACGGCCCTGTACAACGCCTGCGTCAAGCACTGTGCACTGGAGAAGAAGGACGAAGAGGGCACGGAAAAAAACTCCGAAGAAACTGGCGTCTGAGATTCGCCTACCGGCTATGCCTGAAAGCCGGCATCCTGAACGTGCGGGAGTGGCTGGAACAGGTCAGCCGTGAGCAGCTCGACGAGTGGATCGCGTACGAACGTGTCGAACCCTGGGCGTTTGCCGACTGTGACGAAGACGCCCAGAAAGGTGAGCAGCAGCCGCTACCACCGCGAGAGGCGATGCACCGCATGATGCGTGCACTGGGATTCAATACGCAATGAGCCAGCAGAACACGATGACCGGGATCGTGATGACCAGGAACAGAAAGAACGCAACGTTGAAGACCAGGCCGGCGATGAGCCGAGCGATGTCCATGACATGACTCCCGGAGTCGTGCTGCGGATCCAGTTCGGTTTGCGTCCGCTGAACTCTATTATCGGTAATTCGTTGCCCAATGGCCACTATCGGCACACTCGCCGCGAGAATCCTTGCCGACGCTTCCGGCATCAAGAGCGGGTTGGGGCTTACGCGCAACGAATTGAAGCTAACACGTGACGTCTTCATGGCGACACGCACGGACGCCGAGAAGCTCAACCAGACGCTGGCCATTCTCGATGCGGCGAAAGCCAAAGGTGCCTACAAGTCCGAAGAGGACTATGCCCGGGCCGTCGCCTACGTGCGAGCCGAATACGATGCGGCGACCCCTGCCGGCCAGGCCATGGCCAGAGCGGCGAAAGAGGCGAAGGATGCGTTTGCCGCGTCCCGACCACCTTTGCAGCAGTACGTTGCGTCGATTACTCCGCTGATTGCCGCTCTGCGGTCCGGTGCGATCACCACGGAGGAGTTCAAGGCACGACAACAGCAACTGGCCCAGATCCTTCCGGAAGTGCAAGCGAAGGCACAGGCCGAAGCAGCGGCGTTGAAGGACGCGGCAGCGAAGCAGGCAGCGGCGCAAGCGGAAGTGAATCGTGTCGTATCCGCAGCGAAAGCCGCCTACGATCAGGCACGCTCTCCCGGCGCAAAGTACCGCGAGGAAATCTCGAAACTGATTGCCGCCTATCGTTCTGGGTCGATCACTCAACAGGAATTCCTGGCACGTAAACGACAGATGGCCCAGGTACTGCCGGAAGTCACGGCCAAGACCAAGGCCCAGAAGGAAGCACAGGACGCTGCCAACAAGTCTGCGGCCGAAGGAAAGCGAATTGCCGAAGGTCTCAGATCGTCCACCCAGGTCCACAGGGATCGGATGGCCGAACTGACTTCCGCCTTGCGCGGAGGTCACATCACCCAGCAACAATTCGTCAAAGGGTCCCGCGAGGCAAGCGCGGAGTGGTGGAGCCAGGTCCCGCTGGTCGGCGGGCTCGGAAGCAAGATTGCCGGGCTGGGTCCGGCCGGCATCGCCGCGTCAGCGGGAATCGCAGTGGCCACTGCGGCGTTCTCCGCGGCGGTCGCCGCTGCCGCGTTCTTCGGGAATGCCGTGCGTCAGCAGTTCACGGTGTTCGATGAACTGGCAGCCAAGGCCGGCAAGGTGGGGGTTTCCACCGCTCAGATGTGGGCACTGGCGCGAGGGGCGGAGCGGGGTCGAGTACCGCTCGAAGCCCTCAGCAACGCCATGGTCGAACTGCAGAAGCGGCTCGTGGAGACCAAACCGACAAGCGACGCCTCGCGCGCCGCGTTGGAATCGATGAAGCAGGCGGCGCCAACCGAACAGTTGATGCGGACGCTCGACGCCCTGCGGAACATTCAGAATCCGACGGAGCGGGCGGCAGCCACGATGAAGGCATTCGGGGATGCCGGCAAGGAGATCCTGCCGATTCTGCGGATGAACAACCAGGAGTACTCGGCCTGGCGTGACCAGCTCACCGGAGAACTGCGAAACCCGATCGACGCCGCATCGATCGACGCGGCCAACGCGGCCATGAGAGACGTCCGACTGCAGTTCGAGCGGGTGGCGGCCGTCGCCGCATCGAAGCTGGCACCGTGGATCCAAGTCGTGGCCGAGAAGATGAAAGCGTGGCTAGACAACAAGGAGGTGATGGCCTGGATGTCCGCAGCGATGCAGGACGTGGGAATCATCATCGGAGCCGTCGGCGGGATCGTCGTTCAGCTCGGCTGGGAATTTCAAAACGTCGTCACGAAAGTCTTACTGGCGGATGCGGCGGCGTCCAAGTTCATGCAGGGCGTGTACAAGGCCCGCGAAATGTGGAACAAGCTGACGGGCGACATCGAAGAAGCCAACGCCATGAAGGCCGCGGCCGATCAGGCTGGACAAGCGGCAGCCGCATCGATGGACGAAGTGAACAAACGCAACGCCGAATACGCAGCGGCCGGCGGAGCGTTGGCGGGTGCAAAGTGGGCCTACAATTTCAGTGCTGAGGCCACAGCCGCCAGCGGATCGCCAACGTCTTCGCAGCAGACCCAGGATCCCGCGATCGCGGCGGCTGCCCAGAAAGCGGCCGAGCTGCAGGGCAACATCGAGGAACTGACAACCAGGTTGCGAGAGCAGGCAGCCACGGTCGGGATGTCCAGCGACCAGGCGGAGATCTGGAAGCTACAGCAGCAGGGTGCGACCGACGCCGCACTCTCCGAGGTCCGGGCCCTGCAGCAGCAGTCGGCCGCTTTGGAGCGTCAGGAGGAACTTCGCAAGAACGTCGGAGCACTGACGGACCGACTTCGAGAGCAGATCGCGACGTTCGGCATGTCATCCGACCAGATCGAGATCTGGAAACTGAGGCAGCAGGGGGCAACCCAGGCGGAGTTGCAGACGGTCCAGGTGATGCAGATACACAAGGCCGCCCTGGACGATCAGAAGAAAGCCATGGACGAGGGAAAGCAGCTGGCCGACCAGTACGCCACGCCACAGGAGAAACTGGCGAAGCGTATGCAGGACCTGGCTCGGCTGTACCGCGTGGGAGCCATCGACCTGCGGACGTATCAGCGGGCACAGGAGGCCGAGTTAGCGACGTTCCGGGACGCCGCCCGCCAGAAGCAGGCCATCGCATCTGGTCCTAATACGGCGATTCGCAAGGGGTCCGCCGAGGACGCCGCGGAAACCGCCCAGAAGGCACGAGACGCTCTGGCCGCGCGCGATGCGTTCCGCGCCGAGAAAGAGGTAGCCAGGTCCGTGGCGATGGCGACCGGTGCTCCTGCAGGAACGGTCCCGGCCAACGGCCGCGTTGCCGCCACAGGCCCCGCCGAACCGACGCGTGTTTCCGTGGAAACAGACCGCAAGACCGAGCAGTTCCAGCGGTTGACCGTCGGATACCTGGCTCAACTCGTCAGACTGTCTGGGGGTTCTACCTCGTCCAGCGTGACGGTGGAGATGATGTGACGTGAGCGTGCTATCATGCGAAGCCATCAAGGCGAAGGGGAGCGAAGACGAACAAGGCCAGCGTGTCTGGACTGTCTGGTATCGCGTGATCTGCGATTCGCGGTACGACGGACCATGGGTCGCCGCATCGGCCGCACCAGGGCGCTACGGGGCCTACTCGTTCGGCACAGAGCAGGATCTTGGCGCCTTCCGCACGGGGATCGACGCTGAACTGGTCGAGGACAAGGAATCGGGACGTGTCTACCTCGTGACGTGCACGTTCTCGTCCAAGCCCACTGCCAAGCCGCAGGATGCAAACCGCGAAGTTGACCCGATCCTACTGCCTCCGGAAATCAGCGGCGACTTCGTGACCGGGCAAGTGCCGCTGGAACGGGACAAGGACGGCACGGCCGTCAGCAACACCGCCGGCGACGCCTTCGAGGGCCTCACCAAGCCGCAGTCATCGCCGACGCTTGTCATTGCCAAGAACTTCAACAGCGTCAATCTGGCACAACTCGCGGATTTCATGGACGCGGTGAACACGCGGGCGTTCTTCGGTCTGGGAGCACGCTGCTGGAGACTGGCCCGGGCGCCCTGGCAGCAGCAGTTCCGCGGCTCGGGAACTCCGTACTATCGGATCACCTTCGAGTTCCACGCCAACTACGAGACCTGGGACGAGAAGCCCAGGAACCGCGGGTGGTACTACAAGTCCGGAACCGACAAGTTGCTGTGCACGGATCTGAAGGGAATGCCCTTCAATCGCCCCGTGGATCTGAACGCCGCTGGCGCGATGCTCGCGGCCGGCTCCACGCCCATCTATTTCGACGGTGTCGGGGGAAATCCCGGTCCGATCCGCGGTGCCAAGGAGCGTGACTTCGCGGCCCTGGGCGTACCAACCAACCTGTAAGGAAAGACCATGTCCGACGAAATCACGGTGACCGCGGCCCTGAGATGCTCCAACGGAGACTTCCGGCTCGACGTGAACCCGGGCAGCGTGCAGATCGACCAGGCCATCGCCGCCGGCGGCAACCCGGGCACGGTCAGTATCGGCACAGTCGATACGGCGATTTCCTTTACCGGGCTGACGACGCCCGGATACGTCTGGATGCGGAACCTTGACGGAACCAACTACGTCGACATCGGGCCCGACAGCGGCGGCACGATGGTTCCCTGCCTGCGACTGAAGGCCGGCGAGGTCGCACTATTCCGGCTTTCGGCCGGCGTCACGCTCAAGGGCAAGGCCCACACCGCGGCCTGCCTCGTGCAGATTCACGCCCTGGATTCTTGAGCATGTCCCACAGCTTTAGCGAGTCAGCGGCAAAGCGGGTTGTCGCGGCGACCAAACGCAGCGAGCGTGCACCGCAGCGGACACCACCGTTTCCGCTCCCGACGACGTCGGCCGCACCTGGTGCCTACATCGCCAAGACGGGAGGCGGAGGCATCCCCGCGAGAGCCGGCACGACGCCCGGGTCCGCGACGGTCACGCTGTACTACATCGACTCCGGCGGGGCGATCACAAAGAAGACCGATGGGGCCGGCGCCGACGTGACCGTAACGGCCTACAACCTCAGCACCACCGCCGTGGCGGCGAACGCCTACGTCTTCATTCAGCCCGAGCTGCTCAGCGGCAAACTCGTCGCTACCTGGGAGGATTGCTAGTGCCAGGCAAGCACAACGCGGGCGGCTGCAAGTGCTGCCGAAGCGCGTGCAACTGCAAGTCTGGAACCCACCCGGACACGCTCACGGTCGTGATTGCCGGCATAACCGACGTGACTCCCGGGAGCCCCGGTTATCCCGCCACGCCGCCGATGAATTGCCCTGGACTGAACGGCACGTACATTCTGAACCTGGTGGAGCCGAGCCTCTGTACGTATCAGTCCGTGCCGGCGGCCGTCTCAGGTTGCTCAGGACTGACCTATCAGCGGTACGTTCGTTGCGACATTTCCCAGGTTGGCTTGACCGATGCCGTCGAGTTTCGGCTGCGAGCGTGGTGGCCAACTGGGTGCTGGACTCCCTGCAGCGCACCAAGTATCTGCACTCTCTGGTGGATTCCTGATCAGTATCGATACCTTCCGGCTCTCGGTAGTCAGTGCAACGGCGGACCTTGCAGCTGCTACGCCCCGTCTTACCCCGCCACCTACCAGGGAGATGAGATCACCGTTCCGTGCTTCCAGTGCTGGGACGAACAGTGGTGGATGGAATGGTTGCTCATCAAAGAAGCTGGCCAGTGCGATGTTAACGACGAGGCCATGACGTTCTCGAGTTATTCCTCATCGCTCGGGTGCCAATGCGACAAGTCGTCCGCCACAGTACGCATCACCGCAAACGGACCGTTCGACTGATGTGGACCTGTCCTGCCTGTGCTTTTACGCTGCCGATCGATCCTGTGTTTCCGGTCAACTGCAAGTGCGGAGCGGTGGACAAGGGACCGGAGATACCATGGACACCGCCGCCGTGCCGCTGGGTGACGACCGCTGACCGAGTCGCGGCTACGGTCAAGCTGATGCAGCGGCTGCCGGCCAACACTGCCGCGATCGCCGGGATACCCCGCAGCGGAATGCTGCCTGCCGCCTTCATCGCGGAGCGTCTGCACCTGCCACTATACGAGGCGACTCCCGCCGGAATCCGACCGATGCACCATGGTGAGCGCTACCGCGACAATGACGCTCCTGGGCCAATGGTCGTCATCGATGACACGATCGCCAGCGGCTACAGCCTGAGCAAGATCATTCCCACGCTCGGGCCCACGCATCTGTTGGCCGTGCTGTTTGCCTCTCCGCAGTGTGCCACCCGAGTGCATCTGTTCGCCGAACTGCTGCCGATGCCGCACTACCTCGAATGGAATCTGTTCAACAGCATCTACACGGCCGACATCGGAACGGATATCGACGGGATACTCTGCCCGGATCCAGATCCGCCATACGATGACTGCAAGTACGAGAAGTTCCTGCAGAATGCCCCGATTCTGCAACGGCCGGTGCGTGACGTGATTCCGTTGATTGCCACCGGACGTCGCCGGCGATACCGACAACACACAGAGGCCTGGCTTGCGCAGCGCGGCATCCGATACGAGCGACTCGTGTTCCCAACGACGGACGAAGAGCACGACAACCCGGGTTTGATGAAGGCTCGCGCGTACGCCGAAAGCCGTGCCACAATCTTCGTTGAGTCCGACGAACAGCAAGCCAAACTCATCGCGGACATCACCGGAAAGCGAGTGATCTGCCCATGTGTCAGCCAGGTCTGGAACTGAGCGAGCCGTTGCGCTGCAACTTTCCTTTCGAATATTTGTTCGTTGGAATCGAGCACGTCTATTCGGTCTGCTGCGTGGGGTGGGTTGATCCGCGATACCACGCGCGGATCACTGAGCCTCGCTCCGGCTGGGACGTCTGGAATCACCAGAACTTCCGGGCGTTGAGGTCGACCGTATTGGAGCAGCGCTGGGAACAGTGCTCGGCATGCCCGAGAATACCAATGGGGCACGTGCATCCCGGCCTGATCCCGGAACACTGGCAACCGGACATGCAGGTCGGACCCCGCACGATCGTCCTGGGCAACGACCGAGCCTGCCAACTGCGTTGCTGGATCTGCCGCCCGGCGCCGATCGCGGACACGGATCCGGCAATCGCCAAGGCTCAGCAACTGATACTTGACGAGTTCTTGCCCACGGCCGAGCAGCTGAGCCTGTCCCACAGCGGGGAACCGTTTGTATCACCGCTACATCGGCCGCTGCTGGATCTCGATCCGGCGACTTATCCGGGCCTGTCGATCGAGCTGTTCACCAACGGTCAGCGACTGGCGGCGGACTGGGACACCATCCGAGCACGTCCAATCATCCACCGGGTGATCGTTTCCATTGACGCGGGGACCGGCGAGACATACCGACGCGTTCGCGGAGGTGATTGGTTCCGACTGCTGAATGGGCTTGCAACTCTCGAGCAAGAGAAATGGAATCGGCCGCTTGACCTGTGGATCAACATGACGGTCAACGCGGCGAACTTCCTGGACATTCCGTCGTTCATTGCGTTGGGGAGGACGTTCGCCGCGGATCGGATCGAACTGAAACCGTTCCTGAAACACTGGCACTCCGCCGACGAGTTCAACTCTTGGAACGTCTGCAGCCCCCATCATCCGGAACACTCCGAACTTCTTCGGCTGATCGCGGAGAATCGCGAAGACCTCGACCAGGTCGACGCACGGCAGCTGCTCTCCGCGTGCGGTCTCTGATCATCGTGCCGAATCGCAGAAATTCTGCCGAAATCGAGGGGGATCCCCCCCTGAAAAGATTCGCGGAGTTCAACGCGCGAGGAACCTGCGGTCTACACCCTTCGCCTACGGCAGAATTTACCACCCCCCCGGGGTTGTCGACGGGGCCCCGCCTGCCGAGGAGCATCAGCGCGCGTTCACGCGGTCGATCGAGCGATGAGTTTCCTCGCGCGCCGAAAGACTTTCCACAAGCGACACGTGTGCCACCTACAGTTCGGGAGGCTGCACATTTTGCGGTGCAGTCGGCGGTGCAGTCGGACGAAACAAGTAATCGGTCGCAAAGTGCGGCTTTACGATACGTGGGTCGAGGTACGCAAGCGTAACGCTTCGCCTGCTGTGGTCGAGCAGCTCCGTCGCATTGCCGCCGTTTGCCTCGCAATACGATGCCACAGTCCTCCTCACCCGGTGAAACTTCGATCTTCCATCGTTGGGCAGATTTGCCGCCTTGAGCAGCTGTCCGTATCGAAACCACAGATACTTGTCGTGAAACGGCCAGTGAAAGACGTTCGTGTTCTGGTTGTGCCATGGCTTCCGAATCACCCTGACCGCCGCTATCGAGTCTGGCTCAAGTCTGTACAGACGGTCCCTTTTCCCGCCTTTCCTCACCTCGGCGCGACATAGGACGTAACCACTCTCAAGGTCCACGTCCCTCCACTTGATGCCGAGCATGGCGCCGATTCGTTCACCCGTATCCCACAGTACAAAGAGCAACGCAGTCCACCAGAGGGACGCAGGTGTGACATCCACCAACCCGCCAAACTTGGCCGCCGCAGCAAATAGCTGGCGAATCTCAGTGTCAGTCCACGCCACAGGAATGCGTTCTGGTTCAACCTCCGGATCAACGTCAGGCCATTTATCGACAAGACGCTTGCGGCAGGCAAATCGCCAGATTGCAAGTAGGTTGTTTCTCTCCTTGTTCACCGATGCCGGTGCCCGTGGAAGTTTGCGGAACCAGGCCAAATATCTGCTGACCGTGTCGTCGTCAAAATCGGAAAGACGCGCACAACGTTGCAGGAAATCATCGAAATGCGCAAGAGTCACGCGGTACAGATCGCGCGTTCTGGGACGTCGCGAACGAAGCTTGAGTGGCTCGTACCATTCGTCGTAGAAGGTACTGAGTGACATCTCGGTGTGATCCATGGTGCTGCCCCCTACCTAATCGGGTTATCGGGTGAGCAGCCATCCGATGGCACGAAAAATCTAGGCGGTCGGATTCCGCTTTATTTTCTGATTTTTCCGACCGTCCGCATCACTATGGGGGATGCGTGTTCCAGTCACGTGCCCTCCGCTTTTTGGCTGTTCGCTGCGCCAGGATTTTTTCTGGCCAGCGGACAACCAAGGTTTTTCGGAGAGAGAAGGGAAATTTCAGGATGATTCGAGGTGGCAACGTCCGCCATTCAAATCATCGAGAGTTGACGAAAAACGCGTATCAGACAACGCGTCCGTGCGGCAGGTTTTCAAGATGTCCCTAAATCCCCTTGAACTCATCGACAAGTGGATCAACGAGCGCGGCTCGTCGCAGATCCTCCGGGAGCGGCTTACTCAACTCGGTGAGCAGTTCACGCTGCTCCAGCAAAAGCTCCTCGCAGCGCTTGAGGAGAACTCCCGTCTGACGTGTCGCGTTGCGGACCTTGAAACTGAGAATGCGAACTTGGACCTCGTAATAAAGAATCGCGACGAGCAGATAGAGGTACTCACAAAACGCCTTGATCCGACTCATACGCAACTCCATGCAAACGAAGAGAAGATTCTGTGCCACCTGGTTTCGATCGAATCCGCGACGGCCGAGGACATCGCATCGACAGTGGGCATCCAAAAGCAAACCGCGCAATTCCATCTGGAACAGCTGAGAGATCGCTCTTTGGTCAAGGATTTTGACGCATACATCAACACGATGTGGTCACTCACCCAGTCAGGCCGCAAGGCCACGTTTGAAATGGGGCTCCTGAAGTAGGGTGCCGGACTGACGTGTGATTGAACAACTGCATTGGAACCTCCTGATTCGGGAACAAAGGGTCGTTGGTTCGAGTCCTCTCGGGCGTTACTGAAAGGATGTGCCTTGAGAACTGGTGAAACATTTTCTCGAAACCGCATGAAACGCTGCACGGCGATCGTGTCGGCGATCTTCGAGGCCTGGAGACTTACCAATTCGTTTGACTACGTCTTTCGGGCAACAAGTTCGATACACGGAAAGCCGGTTGACCAGCTGCACACTGAATACTTCGAGGTTGGCGTTGGAAACAACGTCCGTCCGGTTCCGTTCATCGACATGCTGGTCGTCATGGATGCAATCACCAAGCAATCGGAAGCGATGGAGTCACGCCAAGTACTCGGCGATTCCTTCACTGTCAAGTATCAGATTCGGACTGAGTTTTCCGACGCAGAGGCGGCTCGTCTGCTTTCGTCGTTTGAGGTCGAGACACCATTTGACGAGGGAAAGCGTCTCCGCGTCCAGGAATGTCATGGGCCTCGGCCCGATTCGTTCGATGCTTGAAATCGTTTACGTCAATCGTCCGGCACCTGTAGGTCGTGCCATCCCAGAACACCTCCAAGCAACTGGCCATTGGAACCTCCTGCCGGACTGACGTGTGATTGAACAACTGCATTTGAACCTCCTGAAATTGAACCGCACAAATGGCCGAGAAGTGGAACCAATCTTGGGATGACCAGGTGGCTGCGGTCGCCACTGAAATCGTCCTGAGTCAAAAAAAACCGCACGGTGCGGCGGGCATCCGTGCGGTCAATGCGAAATTGTACGTCTTGAGTAATTACACGTCCAGTGTAAGATGGAGGCATGACGGACATGCAACCCTCAGAACTCGTGATGGTGTTCGCCGACAACGTCCGGCGAATCCGAAAATCGCTCGGTCTGACGCAGAGCGAACTGGCTGAACGTCTCGACGTCCACGTTCCGTACATCAGCGACCTCGAACGCGGAATCAAGTCTCCGTACCTTGGGAATATCGCGAAGCTCGCAGAGGCCTTGGAGGTCGAACCGTCGGACCTACTTTTGACGCACCAAAAAATTCCCGCATAGTCGTCTTGATCTTATTACACGTCCGGTGTAACTTATGCCGATGTCAGATCCATGGTGGTCTGGCATCGGCTTTTTTGTTGGTCCCGCGCGGACCACATCAAAGCCGGGATGAACCCGGCGACTCTTGCCGCACGCTGCGGCACCAGCCGCCCAAGCGATCGCCTCGCAGCATCACGGTAGACGCCGTGCATGGAAGCGGCGAGGCACGGAGGTATTCGCGTTCTCTCTTGGCTCGCTGCCATCGACTAACACCGCCATTCCACATCGGGAGTCAACTGGCGTTGAACGACTACTGCCGGGCGTTCCGGCACGATGGCAGCGAGTTTTTCTTTTCAACAACGGAGGTCAGCAGATGGAAGAACTGAAGTACGTGATTGTCAGAGCGTATTCGGCCGGTGTGTTCGCCGGGGAGCTGGAATCACGCAACGGCCGCGAGGTTGTGCTACGAAACGCTCGCCGCATCTGGTATTGGGACGGTGCTGCCAGTCTGAGTGAGCTTGCCATGCGTGGCACCAGCAAACCGAACAAGTGCAAGTTCCCTTGCGCTGTGGATCGTGTCGAGCTGCTCGAAGCAATCGAAATACTCGACGTGACGGCCGAAGCGCGAACTTCAATCGAGGGTGTGCCGGTATGGTCGAACTGAGTAAACAGAACGGCTACGGCTACGGCTACGGCTACGGCTACGGCTCCGGCTCCGGCGACGGCGACGGCTACGGCTACGGCTACGGCTACGGCTACGGCTCCGGCGAC
>CAZZLB010000003.1:0-20794 GCA_964654655.1 uncultured Rhodoferax sp.
CGGTCGTCGCCAAGGCGTTCGCGTACAGCCGCCTGCTGCGGGAGAAACGCCAGCCCCCGCTGCAGCCCCCGCCGGAATCGAGGTCAAACCCAAGTCCAAAGCCGTGTGGGGGATCACCGAGGCGGCGCAAGGGTTCCTGGATGACATCGATGCAGGTGCCGCTGCCGGGACGGCTCCCCGGTTCCCGGCACCCTTTGTACGCCGGATCGCCAATGACCACGGCTATATTCCTCCCGCCAAAGGCGTCCGGCATCCGTGGTGGAGGAAGACCGGTGTCATTGAGGCTCCGCAGGATTTGGTGGATTTTCTGCGTCGCAAGCGGGAAGTGGTGCGCCCCAGTGGTGGGGAGGCCCCTCCCCGGGAGCCTACTCCTCCCACACCTCCCCCAGAACCGGCAGAACCAGTTCCCCCGTCTACTGATATCCACGCTGCCGAGCCCCCGGGTACTCGGGAAGTACTGGAAGCCCCAAGCAATGTGGATGCCCCCAAGCGTACTGTACCGGGAGCGGAGGAAGTTGCAAAACTAGCCCCCGAAGAAAGTAAGGCGGACGTGGCGGTCGCCACAAAGGCGGCACAAGATGGGAACGCACTGGTACTGCAGTACGGTTCGGTACGAACAGAGGGAACCCCCGGAGAGCAGAAGGGCTCTGAGCGTCGGGCGGAACAGGCGGTTGCGTATGACAAGGAAGCACAGGGCGCAATGGATTCGGAGACCCGCACCTGGGTGGACAAGGCTGTTATTCCCACTGGATGGTTGATCCGAAACGGGAACAACATCAATCTGCAGACGTTCTCCATCTCGGCGGCAGTAGGAAACGCCCAGCATCTGATCCGGTTATTGGAGAAGTCGAAGCTGCTGGATCGTATTCCAACAGAGTACGGGTACAACCAAAACACGCGCAGTTTGTCTGAGGCCGGGTGGAAGACCTACGTGTCGAATCTCCGGATGTATCTGGAGAACCACAGTCACGGGTTTGGTGGAGATGGTACTCTTCTACAGAAGCCTGTCGGGTGGTCGGGCGAGTGGCAGTCTCCTACTCCTGGGTACGTTCCCCATAAACTGTCTCCGACCGTTCGCGACTTCATGAACGCGAGCATGGGGAACACGATCACCCCTCCGAAGACTGCCCGCTCGCAGGGAGCGAATAAAGCCTTGGTGGATTACCCCGCGGTGGGGGCTACAAAGACTGCACAGGCCGCGGGACTGACTGTGGTCCCCAGAGGGATGTACGTTCACCCAGAGACCAAGGCCACGGCAATGTATGGGGAGCCCAACCCGTTGCGGCAGTCCTTGTTCAGCAGTGGTGTGGATCTGGGTAAGGAACTCGTCTCGGTCAACGCTGAACTGAATCTTGAGCACATCAAGGATGCTCGGGACGGTGGATCCATAGGAAGATTCAACACCCAGTTCGGGCGTTCCGGGTTCGCGGTGTCCCCGGCGAAGCTTGACTCCAAGCCCAAAACCGGCAAAGGTCTGGACGTGCGCGGACTAGACAAGACCTCTGGAAACACGGCAATCGTTCGTTCCAAACCCAGCACCGCGGTGACATACCTGTTGGAGGAACTCAAGGGGGGTCGCACACTGCATCAGGGTGCCGGGCAACCGGGTAACCCGGATCGTGCGCTCCTTGACAGCATCACGGAGACGGTACACTTCGACCCGAATCACTCACCCGAAACCGCGGACAAGCTGAACAAAGGCGACTTCGATAAGGTCATCACACCCTTCGTAGTAAACACTCTGCCTGTTGGGATGCGGGAAATCGTATATGAGACCGCGGCACAGTCGGTTAAGCCTGGGGGTAAGGTCTATATCGCCGCCCGCGGCACGCAGGATGTGCCGGTGGAAGGTAAGCCCGGGTGGAAGTCCAGTGGTGATGGATGGCTGGTAAAGAACAAGGGCGAGATCAACTTCCAACGCGGGTACACCCCCGAACAACTGAAGGCGGAAGCGGAGCAGTACTTCAAGGAGGTCAAGATCCTCCGTAAAGGGTCCGCTCCCATCATAGAGGCCTCCAAACCGATATTGAAAGGGACACAGTAACCATGCCACTCGACATTGCACCTGCAGTAACGCGTTCTGGAGTCACCGATTCGGCCCCGGTGTCTGCCTCTCCGCAGGCTAATTCTGGAACCGGTTTCGCGGGCACGACTGGGGCTGGCCGAAGTCCGCAGGACGGAGGACAGGATCCGAACCAAGCCGAGATCGACAAACTTCCGCAGGCGGATCCGAACTTTGACCCCAAGAGCAGCCCCATCGTTTCCGCTGTTGCTGGAGCGGACGTCCCCGGCGTGGTGTTCACTCCTGATGACCTCAAGAACCCACAGGTAGCGCCTCTGGCGGCTAACGCCAGAAGTTTGCTCAATGTCGGTCTGGGCGTCTATGGCATGAAGGATGGTAGGAAAGCACTGTTCAACCCGCAGGTGGTAACCCCGGAGGAAGTACAAAAGCTGGATGCCGCGGGGAAGCTGGACCAGATCTTGGTGCCGTTTTCCAGGGTAGGAAAGTCTGGTGCGGGGGCTGGTTCCGCTACGACGCCTGACAAGAATAGCGAACAGCCCTCCGCTACCGCTGGAGCCGGTCAAGGTCCCGCACAAGTCGGGCCTGCTGAGCCTATGGGTCCTACGATGCCTGCTGGCGCGGCCAGTAAGCTCGCCACCGCCCGGGTCAACTCCATGAAGTCTTCTGGTAGCCCCTCCCCCTCCGCTCCTGCGGCTGGCGGGATCCTCGGTCGAATGCTGAAACCTGTAGTGTAACCAAAAATGGCTAAGTCCAGCAAGTCTACTAAACCCAAGTCCAGCAAGCCCAAGTCGTCCTGTAAGTCGTGTTGACCGCCCCGGCACAAGCTTGTTAAACAAATCGCCGGTTCGCTTTAACAAGCGGGCCGGCGATTATGCTTTATGTCAGTTTCCTCAAACGCAGCCCTCCTAGTCATCCACAGGCCCGGTGTCCCCGAACGCGATGCTGCGTGGGACTGGGTGAAGAAGCGGTATGAGTGTCAACACCCAGATATCCCGCTCGTGGTGGAATGCCCGCCTCCCGGCCCCGTTCTTGGGACGGCTGCGATGTGGAAGGCCTACGAACGAAAACCCGCATGCACGGATGTGGTGGTGATAGCTGGCAATGATGCGTTCGTGCCAAAGTCCCAGCTGGTGGAGGCCATCCGCCTGGCTCGCCTGAAGCCGGGGATTGTGATGCCGTTCACGGACTACCTGCCGTTGACCTTGCGCGGTACACAGAGGTTCCTAGTTACCCAGCGCCCGGACACCACGGACTACATCAAATTCAAGGTAAGCCACCCCATCTTCAAAACTTCAGTGGGGTGTATCGTGGTGATGTCGTGCCTTACTTGGGACACAATTAACGGACTCGATTCACGGTTCGAAGGCTGGGGACCAAATGACATCGCCTGGGCCCTCGCTTCCGCTACGCTATGCGGTCCGCTTCGCAGGCTGCCCGGCCCCGCGTTCCATCTGTGGCATCCTCCCCAGCAGGAGATCCCCGGGGCTACGGCAGACCCAGCAGACAAGGCTCGGTTTGAGGCCAGCTACGCACACTTCCACAAGTACGAAGCCGCAAAAGGAAACCGCGACCAGATGAAACTTCTGGTCGCGGGAAACAAAGACAAGCTGTACTGAAATGCTGAACTACACCGCCCGGATCTTCTCCACCGGGTACACTTCCGCGGCAATGAGGGAGATGAGTTCCTTGGAGTCCAGCTTCAGGAAGCTCCATGTCTTGGTATTGATACCAAGCGTGACGGACCCATCCAACTCCAGCCGGATGTAGCCCCCAAGCCCGTCCTTTGGCAGCTTACCCTTCTTGTGCCCGGTGAATGTAAGCACATGCCCGCAGGTAGTCTTGGTGTCCGAATCCACCACGTCCTCACAGGGCTTCACCGACCGGGTGGTGATGAACTTGGAACAGTTAAGGTCGAGTTCCTTGCTGAGGGTGTCCAGCGTTTGCTTGTTCAAGGCCCCTGCGTTGTCGAGGGCCTTCTTCTTGGCGGTGAACTCCTCGTGCTTGGCCTCCAGCACCGCAAGAAGCGGGTTCATCGCAGGCGCGGCGGGGGCAGACTGAGGAGGCGGAGCCGTAACAGGATCGGGCGTGACTTTAGGCATCAGAATTGTAGGTTGTGTACGGGGTACAATTGGTTGGCGATTGCTTCTACAATATCGGGCAGCCTAAGGGAATCGTAGTTGTGGGTCTGGCCATTGAGGCACAGGCTGCACTTGCCGTCGAGGAACAGCCGGATGTTTCCTTGGAGGCCTTCACTCTCCCCCGGGCGATAGGCCTTGAAGTAGACCAGGTGCCCGGCGTGGGTGTCCCCGAATGCCGCCACCCCGCCGAACGCCATGTAGTCTTTGCATACCCGATGCAGCTTGAGCATCTCAGTCTGCAGCTTGGCCGCGTTCCTAGACATCGCAGCGTCCTTTGCGGAGGCAGCTTGCTGGTAGGCCTCCCGGCGTCGGTTCATGATGTCCAACAACTCCGCACCTTCCGAATCTGCAGAGCCAATACCAGGAAGGGTGAACTGGTGGGCCATATACTTTGGCTTGCTGGGTTTCATTGAAATTCCTCCGGGTTTACCATTGCCACGGAGGCTTCGACATGCACGTTGCCGTCGCTGTCGGTGGTTGGGTGTATGAAGTCCAAAACTCCCGGGTCGATTCCTGTATCGTTGTCTTCCATGCACGAGAGTCAATCAGCTTTCTGGGTTTGTGTCAAGAGGAGTTTCAGGGCAAGCTGGGCGGAGGGATCTTTGGGCTGGTACAAGTCCTTGTTACCGCCCCCGGGACCGGGAACGTAGAACCGCTGCTTCCGGATGCCTCCGGTCTTGAGTGCCCGGTTTATGACGCGCCCGATGGAGCCCTCAGGGACGCACAGTAGCTCCGACAATTGCCGCTGGTTATACCACCCTGCTGGAGCCTCAGGAGCACGCAGGAAGGCATTCTGGAGCGTTCTTAGGGCTTCTGCGGTTGTCATACGGGGAGCCTCCATTCGGTGTTCGGGGGTTGAGTATGAAGCCAGACAACAGCCCGGTCGTCGCAGAATTCTCCCCAACACCACCCCTGAGACCACCCGAAGGTGGCAGGCCTTGCTGACGCATAGTCCGCGGTCTCTACGGTCCGAAGACACCCCACCGAATATGCCGTGGCGTTGTCGGACCTACTGGAAGTGGCGACGCCCGCAGCGTGCCCGTGTCCAATGATGCAGTTCCCGAACGCGGCGGCGGACTTGGCGATGTAGTTGTGCCCGAATAGGACTCCGTGGAACACCTTGTAGTTACCCAGCATGAAGTAGCTGTAGATGCTCCACTCCCGCTTCACGTCCACACGCAGTTTTTTGCAGGTGCTGTCTATCCTATCTATTAGATGCTGGGCTGCCAGCCGAAGCGTGGCGGAAGAGGAAGAAGCCAAATTAACTAAACGCCGTTCGTGGTTACCCCATGTATACCAATTAGGCTCTAATCTAGTTAGAAATTCCAGCCCTTTGGAAATGTCTACCCCCATGTCTTTACTGTAATCCGAGTCCAATGCGTTGGTAACCGCCCCCGTGCGGAGCGCGGCGAAGTCGAAGCAGTCCCCGTTATGGGAGGTGATGTGGGGCTTCCAACGCTTCTTGAACTTCAAAAAGGCATCCACAGCAGCGTCATCTTGGTATTCCCCGTGTGAGCAAGAGCACACAAGGAACCGCTTCCATTTCCGGGTTATGTTAGGTGCATTCATTCAGGGAGTTTGTCGCTCTTGAGTAGGTTGTCCTTCCACCACAAAGGTTGCAGATTGGTGTAGTGGTTAGCCTTCAACTTCCACTCCGGGTCAGAGAAATCGAACTTGGACAGGGGTATTATATGATCAATATGC
Organism: uncultured Rhodoferax sp.; assembly: GCA_964654655.1. Taxonomy (GTDB): domain Bacteria; phylum Pseudomonadota; class Gammaproteobacteria; order Burkholderiales; family Burkholderiaceae_C; genus Rhodoferax. The sequence continues at coordinate 5,866 of CAZZLB010000003.1, forward strand.
CACCCAAATTGACCGTAGTTGTCCCAAATCATACCCGGAAGGAACTTGGATTCTAGGTGGCGTAGGAAAACTTCTCGGGAGCAGCCCACCAATCTATCCGCAGATCCCGCCCGCTTGGTCCCTCTCACCAACTCTCGGGTCCTTCCGCGCAGGCGCAAAATTATTTTGTGGAAGGGATCTACCGCTCGCTTGTGTCGCCTACGTATGTTGTCCTGCTTTCGATACTCAGGATCCCTGTGGGCTGCGGCGTTCTTACGTCTGAACTCCTCTGTTCTCCGATACGCGTGGGCGTAGGCTTTCCACTCCGGGGTGCTTCGGCGCTCTCGTTCCGCATCAGCTCTCTTCTTTCTGTATTCCGGAGAACTTTTATACCGCCTAACGTACTCCCTAAATTTCTCAGTTCTCCAACGGGCTCTCTGCCACGCCCGACGACGCTCCACAAACTCTGGGCTTCTGTTTTGAAGCCATTGCCACAGTTTAACGCGAGAGTCAAACTTCGTAAGAACCGCGATACAATACAAGCGCCCTAACAGGTTCATTTCCGGGAACTGCGAGAGTGCTTCCTGCGTTTCGGCTTCGCTTCCTCAGCCTTTGGCTGAGCAGGCTGTTCCGGAGTCTGCGGAGGAACCGGGTCGTTCAACGCCCTGGTGAACTTGCTATCGAAGTCCTCCAGAGACTGGGCCGGCGTGTTTCCAATTCCGTACAGCATACCCGGCTCCGGGGAACCTTGGATCACGGTGAGCCATTGACCGTCCTGCGTCTGAGCGAGTGTAGTGGCGATCTTCGTGGAGGGTCGGAGTTGGTCCTGCGCCAGCTTCTCCGCGATCTCCACGGTACGTAGCTTGGTAATCGCCTCCTTCTCTCCAAGAGCCTCAATGGACGTGTAGGGCTTCCACCTGTCCGCATCATCCAGAATGTCGTCCATCCGATTGAGCGTCTTGATCAGGCTGTTCTCGATGCACGCCCGCGTACCTCCGTCTAGGACTGACATCCCCGGCTGCGCTTCCTCCTCCATCTCGTCTTCAGCCGCTAGGAAATGACCCAGTAGCGCAATGATCTGGGCCGATGTGTTGCAGAGTGCCGCCAGCTGCCGCTCAAGGGTTTGGGTCTTCAGGTCCGCGGCTACGTGAGCAAAGAGCATCGGTACTTGGGCTTTCATAACTTGAGGGTGCTGGAAATGTACTCAGCCAACCACAGACTGTCGATCAGGTTGTCATCGGTCACGCTGGCAGGTATTAAGCCTTTCTGAATAGCTGCAAGACGCATATCCGACTTGTCAAAGTTGCCTTTGCCGGCGAACTTCTTGATGGCTCCCACGGTCACCGGCATTAACGTCACCTGCTTGCCGGAGGTCATCGTGCTGGTCCAGAGCGAAGCACGCAGGGAAGTCCACAGCTGTAGCTGTAGTCGGTAGGTGGCGAACTGGATCTGTTCCCACCCCAGGATGACATGGCAGTCGTCTGGTATGCCTTCCAGCAATCGGGTGACGTACTCTACAAGAGTCTGGAACCGGATGTCGAACCGTTCTGTGTCGCCGCCCTCCTTGCGGTACTTCCGTAGCTGCTTGTCCGAGGCAAGCTCCACACACTGGGATACCACCGTGTTCGGAGTCATGTAGGTGACTCCGGTTTTGGTTCCCAGATCGAAGGCCAGGATCCGGGTACCGGGAGGAACAAAGGTAGTGCGGGTGACTGCGTACTCCTGCAGGATGCTGTGGGGGACGGTATTCTCAGACATGGGCAAGCTCTTTCTCCAGCTTACCTAATATCCCGATGATCACCGAGCGTGCCCCCGTGCGTGACGTACCGGTGAGTACGCCGACCTCCTCCATGGTGAGTTCCGACCAGAACCGGGCCCGCAATATCTTCTTCTGCTCATCCGGAAGCGCGTCGAATGCGGCTTCAACCCGGTCCACCATGTCCGACACCTCCAACTTGTCGCCCGGTATTTCTGGAACGGAAAGCTTAGCATCCGGGTGAATGCGGACCACATCGGTATCAGATATACCATCCTGGGCAATCCCTCCATAGCGGAACGAATACAGGTCCGGAGTGGCCGAGGGATTGTCCAACACCGTCACCGGAAGCGACCCCAAAGACGGATCTCGACCCTCCAAATGGTGCCGTACTTCATCCAGCAAATGTCGGCGTGCCTTTATCCACAACAAGGTTACGAACCTTGTACCGCGGGAATCATCGTACTCCCGTAGCGCCTCGTGGAACGCCAGCGCAGCTACAGCGAGCAAGTCTTCGCCTATCGACGAATCAACGAACCTTCCGCAATACTTCCGAGCCGTCTTGGCCAGATACAGCTGGTAGCGACCTAGCAGTAGGGCGTAGGCATCCACGTCCCCCGCCTGCGCTTTGGCGATCAGGGCATTCTCTTCTTCCCGGGTGGGTGTATCCGTGAATCGCTCGTACTTTGCAGGCTGCGGGGTCTTTTTCATACGAGTCAGATCTTGACCAGCACTTCCTTGGTGGGTTCCAAATCTGCCGGACGTTTGATGATCCAGAAAGTCTTACCCCCCACTCGCTTCCGGGCAAAAGGAGCCTCTGTTCGGCTGGCCAGCGTGCTCATGTGCCGGGAGAACGCCCGACAGGTCATGCCGCGTGTAGCCCCCGACGTCTCCGGGTTGTCCGACAGAAGCGAATACAACTCGGTGGAGCAGGTAGTCCAATACTCCTGACCCGGGTTCTGCTTGAAATGCAGCATGCGCATCTTGTCCACCAATTCCCACACCTGAGAGGACTCACTAGACGCGTGCAGATCCGCCAAAGTTTCAGAGTCGTGGTAGGCCCGTATGCCATACCGTGAATCCAGCACCACCGTGGACGGGATCTGATAGTCGAGAAGGTACCGGGCAAAGTAAGGAAGCTCCTGCGCGATACGGGCCTCGGTTACCTTAGGGTTGGGGAACCAATTGGGGTCCCCGTTGGAAAGGGCCCGGAGCACCAGAAACTTGTCCCCCGTAGAGCGGGCAAAATCCGGAGTGCAGGCAATCGACTCCGCATCGTCATTGAAGGTGGCGACTACGCGGCCCTTCCACGGAGAATACACGGGCTTTTCAAACTTGTTGTGTACTCGGTGCCACGGGTTTGCCACCGCAGCCTTAAGCTTTTCGGTGAACCTGCGGTGCGAGGCTACGTCGGTTCCGGAGACCGCGTCATCGATTCTCCACAGAGGTTTGGAGAAGAGTTCGCCACCGAAGGAATCGTTCCCCATCAAGAACTCACAGGCGTCCCCGTCTCCACCAAGCACGGCACCGATGATTCGCTTGTTCACGAGTGTCTTACCAGCCGAAGCACCCCCGATGAGAATCAAGGCCTGACCTTGCTGCGGGCATCGCTCGTACCCGCCCTTGTAGGCAAGTGACAGCCAGGAGAGTAGCACATCAAGTTGCGGATTCAACGGTGTCAGCAGCCGTTCCAGAATGGCGGATATGAATTCGATCTTCCCTCCCGGTCCCCACGTCACGGGTCCATCCGCGGGGGGTAATACGGAAGTCGTGGTGATCTGCAGGTACCGCTTTCCTTCGTCGATGGTGATACCCGCCTTGATGTACGGAGTCGTCCTGACGCCTTCGATGCGCCCCTCCCTATTGATGAAATCCAGAGCGCGATCCAGATCCGTAATGCCGTCGTCGTCCGGCTTCGTGCTCACTCCCATCACCTTCAGCCGGGTCAGAACATCAGGCCTCTTATTGGAGATCCAAGTTCCATTATGCGGGCACCAATAGGATACGCCATCAAAGTAGTAATCAGCCAGTTTGCTTCCGATGCGCCGTGTGGTGAATTCCTCCATTGCCGCTGCACCAAGCAGATCAGCCCATGAATAGAATGATTTCACCGCGTGAGCGGAAAAGGTGAAGATACCGTCCGGTTTGACGAGAGCGGAGGCAGGCGACGAAGAGCCTTCCACCCAGAAGCTGGGCCCTTGAGCCCCCACTTGAAAGTCCGACCTCCACTCCGCGAAACGCGGGTACTTCTCGCGGAGCATTCCTGCGGCGACATCCATGGGAACCTCGACCACCTTGCCGGTCCCACAATGGTTGCTCTCCTTCACCGCTTCCACCAGCCACCCCTCGGTCAAGTCTGCCGGCAGGGGCTTGGCTCCATCGAAGGCTCCCCATGATCCAGAATTGGTCCAGTACTGGCTGGGCTCGGTGCTCTTCTTGTCGTACCCGGGAAGAACTGCCGTGTCCGCCTTCAACCGGGACGCGACCAACTGCAGGTACTCCACCGCCAAAGCATGGCTGGACACCATTACCGGTCGCTCAAAGAGCCACACCATTCGGGCATTGCCAGACAGAGTGCGCTCACAAAATGTGGGCATCTTTGTTGCGCGTTCCGCACCCTCCAATACGGAAGCGTCGCTGGCAGGGGCGTCATAGTCCGCTACGAACGCGTGGATCCGGTACGGAGGGTTGCCGTCCTCCCCCTTGGCTCCCTTCGATACACGTAATCCCGGATTCAACCCCTCCACAAAACTGTAGCAATGGTGCTGGGTAGTTGGCTCGTTGATCCAGGCCTGCCGCCATTTCTTGTTGGAAACCTTGTCGGGCACAACCACTTCCATTCCCCAAGGAAGCTTGGTCTCCGTGACATCCGTGGCCCGAAGATTGGCGATTGCAAAAGTACGCATACGTGGTAATGGGGCTACTTGCTGTAGAAAGTCATCTCCGCCACCTCAGCATCCAGAGGACACCCTTCCAGCCAAGACGGCACCTGCTTGAGAAGCTTATACAGCAAGTCGGGCTTCGTATCAAGATCAGTTTCGACCACCACTTCGTCGTGTATACTCCAAAGTATTTTCAGACCAGCGTCCTCTACCCGGAGCATAGCTTCGCCAAGTACGTGGCGGGCAATGGCTTGGCACAGATTGTTGGTCAGGACGCCCCCGAAAATGCGCATCCGCTTCTCGCCAATGTCCGCGGTGTATTCTACCTTGGTTACGAGTTCCTTGGTCTTGGGGTCCACCTCCACGGTCTTCACTTGCCGCTTGATGTCCCCGTACTTGAGCCTCGCACCATTGGGAAGCTCAATGATCATCATGTCGCCCAGAGAACGCTTGGATTGAGTGTCAAGCTGGTGCCAGAGTGCCACGATACCCGGGTTGGATTCCCGGAATAGCTTCACGGTGGCCTGCGCTTCCTCGTCCGTGAATAAGATACCATCCTGCGCGGCAGCACTCTGTAGCTTTACCCAGCCGGACTGATAGCCCAACTGCAGCACGGAGATCTTGGCCCGCTTGTACAGGTCCGGGTTCACCTTCTTGAGTTCGTTCCCGCCGGTCCAGCCATACGCCTGCTTGGCATACGCGACGTAGGGATGTGTGCCTTTCGATACCGCGTCAAGGAACGCGGTGTTACCAACCACCCAGTTGATGATTCGGGCCTCAATCTGGGAGAAGTCGGCGACTAAGAATTTCTTACCGGGAGCGGGGATGAAGAGATGGCGGGTGTGGATCTCCACCGCCCCGTCTTGCCTAGTCGGCAAAACTCTTCCTTCTTCCGGAAGAACTATCAGAGGACTGGACCGGAGATTCTGCAGGTTCAGCTTGCCGCTGCCGGACCACCTACCTGTATGGGCCCCGTAGTACAATAGGTTACCGTCCATCCTTCCATCGGGGCGCAGACGAAGCTTGATGGTCTCGTAGGTCTTGATCAGCTTGTTGAGGCTTCGTAGTTCGCCCACCGCGGAAGCCCACTCGTATTTTCCGGCGTACTCCTGCTCCCATGCTAAAGCCGCATCCTCGTCGTCCACCTTGGCTGGCGGGCACGGAATACCAACCTCACGGCACTTCTCACACAACGCCTTTGGAGATGTCGGAGCGTAGCCCGCCTCGATCCAGGGGATACGCTTCATCAGATTGAAGCGAGTAGTCACCATAGCGGCGAGATCACGCTCCAGCATGGGGATATCCACGGCAATACCGCGGAAGCTCTGCTCGACAGTCAATGCAGAAAGGCGACGCTCAACTTCCGGCCAATGGTGGCCAATCAAATCCCATATTTCCCAACACAGGATGGAGTCTGCCCGGGCGTATTCGACTGTTTGTTCCCAGATGCCTTTGGCCCGGATGTCGGCCTCGGTCAATCCCTTGAACGCGGTGCGGAGGGACTTATCGGGCTTCTTGTGAAGAAGATACTCAGCTGCCTTGGCGAGGGATCTACGATTGCAATACCACGCAGTCAGGTTGGCAGTGCAATGCCAGACTTCTCCTAAACCGGAGGGGGCGATTCCAAGTTCCACCAACCGGAGATAGACCGCTTTGTCGAAGGCTGCGTTGGCGCTCAACAGTATTGCGCCTGACAAGAAGGACCAGTCGAATTCCTTCGGGTGACAACAGATCGAAGTCTTGCCGTCATAAACGGATATAAGGAACGCGTTAAACCGAGGATGGTGCGTGTAGTTATATTGCCCCATCTCGATTCCGAAGTCCTTGTCGTACTCGGTCTCGAAATCGACGGCTACAAAGCGGAGGTTATCGGGGTTGTGCATGGAAAGATGTGGCAGATGCTATTGTCGTGATATTCGTTTACTAGTAGATAAAACCCACTATGCGTACTCCCACCGGTATCCTCCGCTGGATTTATGAACACCTGTTGCAGCTTTGCTGATTGCGGCGATACTCAAGCCGGTACTACGGGATGCTTCCGTTATAGAGGGGTATGTGACCCCGTCATCTCGGCGTATGGGCTTACAGCATTTCGCTCGAAAGGCCTCAAAACACCTCCGACGTATTTCGGGATCCTCCAAACAAGCTCGCATAGCTCGACGTCCCGACTCAGAGTACCGGGGGGTTATCTCCCGGTTCAGGATGTTTTCCAGCCTAGTTACCCAGCGACAGTTTTCAGGGGTATAGTTTCCGTTGTTGTCTCGCCTATCTAGCTCCAAGTCAGGCCTAAACCCAGAGGATAAGGCCCAAGAATAGAACTCCGGAAATGAAGATACCCACTCCGGGCAGATGCTTATCCCACGACCTCCATACCGGTGAAAAGCGTGGTAATTTGGGTTTAGACAGCGATTCTTCATGTGGCAATACCTACGCCACAGAGTTTTTCCGTGGGGTTTTGCCAAATTTTCCGCAGTCCCATGACACTTTGTTCTACCCACATGAATCCTTGTGTAATTACGCGTGTCCCAGATGCGCGCCCCCTGTGTGGCAACCTATTCCTCAGCACCCGCGTTGCTTTCCGGACCAGAACCGGACAACGCGGAGATCACAGATGCAGCAAGCTCAGTCATCGCAGCACTGGGCGTGGCTTCCGGGTCGTCCATGCGCGGAGGACGGACCACCGGAATGAATGCCCGGTTGCTGCCGAAGGTCTTGAGCATGGTGCGGACGGTAACGAACTTCGTGGGGTAGCCCTTCCGGAGCCAGGACAGCGCACGAGCGGTCTTCAAGGGCTTGGCGGCGTTGGTGAACCCAGTCCCGCGGAGATGCCACAACGCGAGTCCGTAGCGACGAAGGTTCCCGGCGTGATCCGGGGCCGACAGAGGGAACGTGTCCTCGTCATTCGCACTTGCGGCAGGAGCCTCGACCAAGATCACCGCCGTGGCGAGAGCTTGGTAGTAGTCCTTCACCTGCTCGCCGTCAACAAAGGCCTCCTTCCAGACCGTGGTGCCGCCAGCTTCGAACACAGCCGCCTCGGAATTGAAGATGCGTCCGCGCTCTCCGCCCTTGATCTGCTCGGCGTACCGGGTGGGGCGGAATCCGAGCACCAGAATTCGAATGGGGTCGGACTCGTTCCCGGGCCCCTTCGCGGGGGCGTGTGCAAGAACCAAGGCCTTGTTGAAGACGAGGGAACCCGGATCAAAAATGGCGGACAGTTCGCCCACGCCCTGCACCAAATTGAGCGTGGGCAAGGTCAAGTCAGCCATCTGAATGGAGTCGTCACTCAGCATCCCGCCCGAGGGCTTGGACACGGGCATGGGTGCGGCGGCAGGCTTCGCAATGGGAAGCGGGGAAGCAGTCCAGTGCCGGTGAATAGGTTCACCAGTCACGGGGGCATCGTCATTCAGGAGCGCCGACTTGCACGGATTCTCGATCTCCTTCTGTACCGCGGCGGCCTGCTGGGCAGTCGTCACTTCCTGCACCTCGGAAGGCCTCGGCGCAGTCTGAGATTCCACGGCCTGCGTGATTGAGTTGTGGGTCACCGTAGCCGGGCCTGATGCCTGTGTTGCTGCGACAGCCTTTGCAACTACCGCCTGTGCTGGGGTGGCGGGCTTGGCTGTCGCTGTCTTTGCCTGCTTCGCATCTTCCGCGGCAGGCTTGGCGTTCTTGTTTCCGAATGTCAATGTCGTTGGCATATACTTGAGTCAGTTTCGTCCCAATCTGTTAGACCATACGAAGGCTGAGTGTTGGAACATCACTCGGCTTCGTAAAATTCTTCGCCTCCAACTCGGCGCGGAACTCCTCCTCGGCGTGATCCTTCTCGCCTCGCGGAGCCTCACTGCGAACCAGTTTGATGAATGGGGTCAGGGCCACATCCACATGCTCGGCCACCGTATTCTCCCCGAACCGGTCCACAAGGTACTTGTTCAACCCAGGCCTGTCAACAACCTTCGTTGGTGTTGTTGAAACAAGCCGGTAGCCCTGGGGTACGAGGTTGGGATTGTCCAAGCAGCGTGCGGTGTGTGCCGAGCGCCATGAGTCGGCCCAACGTTTGGCGAGGTCGGCCACTTTGATCCCAATGGCCAGTTGTTCTGGGTCGGAGGAATCCCAGCCACGAATGTCTGCGGGCACTTCAGCCGGGGCGTATTTTTTGACTAGATCCAGCATAAGATTTTTCACAGCGGGGCACTTCCCCAAAAAGCCACAGAAGATACACGTAGCGTGTGTCGGCCTGAAATAGTGCAGAACCTTGTTGAGTCCGTCGAGCCCATCTTTGGCCAGGGCGGTATCAATGGCGCACAGAGCCGCTTCCGCGGACCGGACCACGCTTCGCACGTAGTCTCCCATGGCGGAGATCTCTTCCGAATTGAAAGTGCAGGTGTTAATCGTCTCGCCAATACCCTCCCGGTGCGGACTGAAGAAGGTAACCGTGGCGGAGTGCATCTTTGCTTTGGGATCTCGATTTCTCCGAACCCACTCAGCGGCACCTAAAACGTAAGCGAACCCCTGAAAGTTATGGCGAGCGTCCGTAACTGCCAGCCGGCCAAACTTGAAGTCGATGACCTCCACGCACCAGCCGTCGATGGTGCAGTACACCAGAACTGCGTCGGCGTATCCTCCGGTAGTTCCTTCCCACTTTCGGCCCTCTGCGTCCACCATTACTTCCGTGTCGATGGGCAGATACTGTTCAGACAGGGTATCGACAATGTAGCCAACCGATTCCAACTCGGCTTTCCGGTTTTCCACGAGTCGGATAGCCTCTGCTACGGCGGTGGCTTCGTGGTCATCCAGATCCGGGCAGTCCTCCCGGGCTTCGACGGCTTGGTGTTGAAGTGTCCCGCGGACCGCAGCCTCAGTAGATCCTCCCGCGGGACGCCAGCAGGGAGACTGAAGTCGTGCGTTGAGTGTGGAGGGACTAAATACGTGATGACCTCGTTCTGTGTGCATAATCTGCGTCGAATAGATCGTATCTAGCGTGAGCTGTCAAGCTTCGGGATTCCACTTGGCTCCTTTTTTCATGTTATCGACTGCCCACAGCGGTTGCAAGTTGGTGTAGTGGAAGCACTGCCTCTGCTGTTCGGGATCCCGTAAATCGAAGCTGGCGCAGGGACGGATGTGGTCGATATGCCACTCGCCTCGGTTTTCCCATGTCATCCCCGGTAGGAACTTGGACTCCAGATACTTCTTCAAAGCTTCAATGGAGCACCCACACAAAGAAGTGGCCGGAGCGGATTTACGGGCTCCCCGTACAACCAACAAAATTTTGCTGAAGCGAGCCCGTAATATGTGGGCGCACCAAAAAGTCAAGTCCGTCTTACACCGGTCTCGTAAGTACTTAGCTTGTTTTTTACGATACTCAGGATCCTTCCAACGTTTGCGCATGTAATCAGCGCATTTTTTTCGAACCTGCGGATCTTTACGTCGTTCCCGCAGAATATCAGCTTGCTTTTTACGGTACTCCGGGTCCTTTCGTCGTTTTCGTCTGTACTCCCGCATATAATCTAAATGCTTCTTCCGATACGCAGGCTTTTTCTTGAACTCCCGAAGATACTTCGCTAGCTTTTCTCGGAACGCCGGATCCTTTCGTCGCTCCCGCATATACTCCCGGTTGCGCGCTCTGTGGCGCTCTTTGCGGAGTTCCTCTTCAGTTCCAATCGACATCGGTAAGCGCCTCCAGATTGTTCAGGTTACGCGTCAATTGTCGTTCGATTCGTTCCTCGGATGTCCCAGCCGCTAGCAGTACTTCGACGAGTACGGGAGTTTTGTTATCCACTCTATCCCCTCTGCCGAACACCTGTTTTGCGGTCTGGGCATCCGATACCGGCGGCATCATGATTACTCGTGGATGTCGGCCTGTCTTGTCATTTAGAGAGACGCTCTCCCCGCCGGCCCTGACTTGTAAAAAACACAGTCGAAGCTGATCAGATTGAACGGCGTCCATTATCCGCTGGCGTTCCTGTTCTGGGACATCTCCCCGTATAGTACCCGACTGGGGGTATATCGTCCTCAAGGCCTCCAGCGTTTGCAGGAACTGAACGAATACTAGTACCGTATTGCCCGCCTCCAGTTTGTCCGAGATTCGTTCCGCTATGGAGGGGACCTTAAGCAACTCCATCGCCTGTCGGTTCTTCTGCCACTCCGCTGCCCCACTGGAAGAGGCTTGTCTTTCGCGAAGCTGCAAGTACAAACAGCGTGTGTTTTCAGCAAGTCGCTCCGCTTCAGCCTGATTATCTAGGTCCATAAGCACTGGACGTAGTATCATGCTATGGTCAGGTCGCACTTCCCGGAGCGCAGTTTTCACGCAACGCGGGGACATTTGCTCCGCCAACAAATCCAACACCTGCTTGGCGCGTTTCTCGTTCTGCGTGAACTGGAGCCCGCCAAACGGCATCTGGAAGCACCCCCGACGCCGGCACCACTCCCAGTGGTCAGCCCAGTTGTGCAGGCCCAGCAGGTAGCCGAGAGCACGCATGCGAAGGGGGTTCGTGGCCGGGGTAGCAGTCAGAAGAAGAGAGGGAATCCTGTCGCGCTTGGTAGACGCTACAATAATCGCATTCTGAGTACGATCACCACCTGCCCGGTGGGCTTCGTCGAAGATCACAAGGCCCACGTCAGGATTCCACTCCCACCGCCTGGACCGGCCTTTGCCTGACCACGAACCCGCTCCCGTGTTGCCAGCACGAAGCTTCTCCCACCCTAGGTACGCATGCGGAACCCCTGCGGCTTCGCCGCAGCGTTGCCAAGCGGTCTTGGAGATCCGTGGACCTACCACCAAAGTAGGGCGGTCGATCTCTTTGGCCACCAACAGCGCGGTCAGTGTCTTCCCGGTGCCCGGCTCGCTGAAGTCCGCTGCGTGCCTGTGTTCACGAAGTACGTGAACAAGTCGCTCAGCATTTCGCAATTGGTGGGGGAACGGATCCACAGGGAATCACCAACGGTTCTTGTTCAGACAGTTCAACGCCCAGGCGGAATCCATCTCATTTCGGAGAGACTTACCGCGACCGGCTATAAGTTGGTACATGAACATCGGGCTATCGAATATGCGAAAGGGAGCCCGGATCCTATAGCGCATGCCATAGAACCCGGGCGTGTGCGATTCATAGGTCAGCACCGAGAGGCGTTCCCCATTGGTGGCCTGAGGAACCGGTGCGGGCCTGCTCTCGCCCAAATACTTGAGGGGTATCTTTTTCACAACACCGCGTATGCAAACTCCGGGCACGAATCTTCCGTATCGGCCCAGATGACTTCATACCCCTCTGGTTGGAATCCTTGCAGCACCTGGCCGTACAGAATACGGGCCAGCTGCTCGCTGCTGTCGGTCAGGGAGGCCTCAGTGTAACCAAGGAATTCGCGCCTGTTCCGAAGCGACTCAGGCCGGCAGGCAATGACGCATGGAATACCGCCCATTTCAACCAGCGTGTCCACCTCGTTGGTGTAACGCATGTCAGTGCACGCGAGCTTTTCCTGCGCCATCAACCGGAGCTTGACTGAGGCCTTGAACTGGTCCACCCAGTATTCGGGCCCCCCGCCGAACGCGAGGTCGAACGTGTGGCGAATCCAGTCCACCAGAAAGGCTCGCTGGATGGACCATGGATGCTGCTCGGATACTTCGCCACGCCCCCAAGCTCCAAGTTGCTGGAGGAACTGCCTGCCGCCCGGCATGGACTTCTCAAAAATGATATGGTCCACCGGGAGGCATGTATCTGAGATGCGCTCGGCCATCTCATACAGGGGCCGTGCGAACTTCACAGGCGCGTACTCAATACGCTCGGCTGTGGTGTCCTTACCCACGCCTGCTGGACCGATGAGCCCGAGGAAACTACCGCGGGCGAGCAAGTCTTTAATGTCTTTTGGCATGGGAGGACTTAGCTCAACTGCAACAAATACAGGGTCTCAGCGGTCAGGTTCATCATGTCCGCCACAATGTTCTGCAATCCGGGCTCCCCGTCAAACCTTTCGTTGAGGCGCTCCAAGAAGGGAACAATGTTGTTGGTCAGGAACTTCTCCGCCCCGCCCGTGGCGTAGGGAGCGAAAGCGGGAAGGTTTACCGGAGTTCCGGGCCTGTCCGCACCAGCATCCTTCTCAATGAGTGAGTCCACAAGGTCGAGCCACCCGGAATAGAAGTCACCAAGGGCCTTGTGCTCCGGGTAGCTTCGGGTGCTCAAGTGCCACGCGTGGATCTGGTCGCGGGTATGGAAGAACAGGGACAAATCTTTCGGGGTCAGTATCATAATGAGGTCTCCTACGGGCGGTACTTCTTGGCGCGTTCAGCCAAAACCTCACTCAAGGCCCTGGCTATAACGCGAAAATCGTTGGTGTTGTTAATATCGTAGCCTGCCTCTTTTGCCGCGGAAGCAATTGCAGGCCGAATTTTCTTCTGAGTGCGTTTGCAGAGTTCGTGGGCGGCGGCACAAGAGTTCATCCCCATCTGCTTGGCTATGAACGTCCAGGTGGGCCTGCCCCGATACGAATCTGAGGTTGCCTCGCGGGATTTGATCATACTACTGTACTCCTTGAAAATCGCTAACGTCAGTCAGGTATGCCCCCTCGGTATCTACAAATCGCAGAATCTCCAAAGCCCGTTCTGGGGGAATGCCTTCGCATTTTGCCGGGATCTCCCCGGTATCAAAGGCAACCTTTCCCCGCCACAAATCAGTTTCCCGCAGCCGGTCCCGCACTCCCTCGGCAATATCCTGCCCGCGGGTGAGTAGACTGGGGTGAGAGGAAATTCCCCAGGCCTCATTATTGGTTGAAAGGACTACTCTCATTTAACTCTCCAGTTCGACCGACAGTGAAAACGGTTTGTCACGATTGGGAGTCACAGGAACGGCGATGTCGTCCAACAAGGCGCGGCATCCAAAGCCTTTTTCCGAGGTGACCTCGACGTGCTGCCCGAGGTTCTCAATGCACCAGTTTTCGATGTTCCGCCTCACGGCTGCCCGTGTATCGGTGAACGGATGGTTCGACGAAACTCGTGCAGTAACCAGCTTCACCGGGATCCCGCGCTTCAGCCAGCCGCGCACCTGCACGATGCGTGAGATAATGGGCCCTCCAATAGTGAGCGGGGAGTATCCGGGTTTCCACTCGAAATACGCCAAGGTGCGGTCGAGGTCAACGGCTACGAATTCGTGTTCGGCAAGTGTTACATGTTTCATACTGAGTCTTCGAAACTGGCGCGTAAGTCGCGATAGGGTGTGAGAGTCGGTATTCAGTTGTAAGATGCCGGGCGGTTACCCCTACACATCAGGCGGGCGAATACGAAGTGCTCCCCATCATGCGGAACAAATGAGACGCCGTCAGATTCAGATCAACAGCACCAACATCGTTACCCAAGTGGAATCGCATTGCCGTGGTCCCCGTCATCCTACAACTGAACACCGAACTCATGTGAAAAGTAGACCAGATCAGTCAGGGTTCGTCAATAACCATTTCCACAACCTGAGTCTTGGGTGCCGCGTTGCTTCTCCTGGCTAGCGCCTTCTCCGCCTCCTCACGCGTGCTGTACACTGGGGAGAAGATGGACCACGACAGCGGGGAGTAGTGGGCGTAGCGGATCTCCGGGACTGGATTCTTTGGTGTGTCAGTTAGCTTGTCCATGCGAGTGCTTTCGAGGTTGCGGGGAATTGCTGGGTGAAGATGGTCTTGATTTCTTCCGCGATGGCGCGGTGTTCTTTTTGCGTGTGCTCGTCCGTTCGAACCTGCAGGTAATGGATCCACCCCCGGACGGAATTGTTCAGGTACAGCCGAGTGGGGCTGCACATTGGTAGGATCATCCTAGCGCATTCTCGCGCTACGCCGGCTTGCAACAACTTCTCGTAGGCTTGGTGGGCATACCAGATAGCCTGCTGCGCGATGTTGTAGGCGGGGTCGTCGCGGAGGAAGGGCTCGCTGGAGGATTGGCGATTCGTGGAGCCCGCGTAGCGGAGTTCGGGGCAGGCGGGTTCTGAGACTTCCGAATACCTAGCCGAGAACTCCTGCGCCCGGTGCTGGTGGCGAAGTATTTGAGCAGAGATTGCGCGAGTGGTGTTCACCTCGACGCACATATTCACCATTTCGAAGGGAGACCAGTGCTTGTGCTTGATCAGGTACGCGAGCAGCCGGGGCGCGGTCTCGGAGTTGTCCTGATTCGCGGGGTTGGACACGCGGGCGCAGTATGCGATCAAGGCTTCTGCACTGCCGCCGTCTGTGGGTTGTGTCACTGAGATTAGCTTGACTGTATGTGTACTCATTTGGATTGCTCGCCTTTCATCAACTCCATGAACTCGCGGACCAGCTTCGAATCATAGCACCACGGCTGCATCTGCTGACACAG
>CAZZLB010000003.1:20894-23001 GCA_964654655.1 uncultured Rhodoferax sp.
ACTTCCTGCCAGCCTTTTTTCTGGGCGTGGGCTTTGTCAAAAAGCATCTCCCAGCCTACCGCGTCGTCGTTGGCTATGGTCAACCGTAGATTAGCCTCGGATAGATCGAAACGCAGGGACTCGATGATCTCGGACTTGGAGTCGCTCCATTCCTTGCAGATACGCAGTTCCCTTTCCAGCTGGCGGGCGTGCGCGATGAAGTCCTCAAAGGTGGCGACGTAGTTTTCAAAGTCTTGAACCTTTGCGTCCGTCCTCGGCGTGGGGGTAGGTGTGTTGTTCGTGTCGTTCATAAGACGGGCTACTTCAGCTTGTTGAGTTCGCGAAACCGCTCCTCCAGCTGGCAATCTTCGTCACAGATTCCCGGGAGGATCTTGACAACGCCTTCGGCCCACTCCTTCCAACTGGCCACAATTGCTTGGTAATCCTTGATCCTGTCATTCAGGCATTCGATATCTTCCTCGGCCTCGGTCGCACGCTCCCTCTGCTGAGTCTCCCGGGCGAGGGTAGTACCCAGCAGATAGTTGGCCTCGGCTAACTCCATCTCCAGCTGCCGGGCAAACTCCGCGGGCACCCACCACGTAAGCTCAGCAGCTTGGGTGGCTTCCTTGTCGGTTCTGGGGGTTGGGTACGAGACCGGCTCTGGAACTTGGTTAGACACTATTCGCCCTCCTCCAGAAGTTCAGCAGTGAAGATGGCAGCTGGGTCAGTGGACGACACCAGCCACCAGTGGTCGCGACGCCCAGATACGGTGACGGTGTCTCCACCCCCGAACCAGTAAGGCTGCCCAGGACCGCCCTGAGGGAGTAGCCTGGCCGTCCAGGTGGTTGCAGGGCCGCGATACTCAGCCCGCACCCAGACGGATGTCACAGGGTGCTGCGTGAGCTCGGCCATGATCGACAAGACAAGAATCGTGTTCATATAGAAATTGAATCCCCCAGGGTTACCCGATAGCCTTTCGGCCCGGCGAATCTCAGCCCCAACATGCGGGAAGGGATGGGAGCTTGGCGCACCCTGATTGCCCTGGAGGAAATTGGTTAGCGTTCGTTGATTCCCATCCACGCGACGGCGGTCATGAACAGGACGCCGGTGAGGAATCCAGCGGTGAATAGGAGGATGGGGTCGTTCATCTTGTCGCCTCCAGCATGAAGTCCTTGAACGCCGCGTCCCGTAATCCCTCCGGGCTATTCAGCAGGTACTGAATCCACCGTTGCGGGTCGATGGTCGCGACGTGCGTCCAGTAGGGGTTGGGTTGGTGGGCGCACTCGATCCAGCGCACCTCGTAGTCATGGGGTGGGCCTTTGCGGCGATACACGAACAGGACACGGTCTGAGTTCACAGTTTCCCTCCTTCCTTCATCATGACCTCGACGATCCCCATCGCATTCACGAATGCCGACTTCCAATGATCGCGCTGGGCTTTCACGCGGAGCAGTTCGTAGTCATTGATCTTGAGCGCCTGCTCCAAGCTCTCGACCCGCTCCGCAAGGATGGCCTCAGTCGTCAGTGGACTGGTGGTCTTCTTATCCGGAACCCCGGTTCCGTAGGTGAATTGAGCCTCGTCGTTCACAGCTTCCCTCCGTTCATCTTGCGGATTTTGGCTGAAATCTTGTCCAGCGGATCGATGTCAAGGCTCCGTCCTTCCCACAACCTCGCCGACCTCAGCGCCGCCCGCTTCCACCGTCGCGCCTCGCTCTCCAGTTTCTTCACGTCCTGCTCGCGGAGCCGGTAGGTGGTGGTGATGGGCGCTTTGTCGTTCCAGTATTTCACTTCGTCGCCTCCTTTAGCTTGCGGAACTGTTCCAAGGCTTCGTCGGTGGAATTCTCGAAGTCGACTCCGTGTAAGTCGTACCTCGGCTCTTCTCCTCTACGAATAATGTCGAGGTGTGAGAACAGGTTCACTGCCACCTCGCGCCACTGGTCGCGCTCTTCCATTAGGCACTGCCCTTGAATGGCGGCGCTTGTGATGCTTGCCCTCGCCTCCGCGAGTTCCTGTCTGGCGGCAGACAGTTCGCGCTCCAGCCGTGAGCATTCCTCGGCGAGCGCCCGGCGTTCCCCAAAGGACAGCCTCTCAAGAGCCCGCTGAGTTCGCGGAATGTCGGTGTCGGGCCG
>CAZZLB010000004.1:0-22489 GCA_964654655.1 uncultured Rhodoferax sp.
GTGCAGCAGCACCAATAGCGACCGGCCAAGGCCCGCCGACCGGCGCCCTGAGTTGTACTGGTGCTATTGTCCGTTTCTTCATGCAGCAACCGTGTAACCTTCCTCGGCGATCGCTTGCGCCAGCATTTCACGTGGCCGGTCGGACCGCACCTCCACCTTGTTGGCGGCGCGGTCAATCGTTACTTCGGCCTGCGGATCGGTGCGAATCAATGCGCCCATGACCGCTTTTTCGCAATGGCCGCAAGTCATGCCGGTGACAGTAAATGTTTGTTTCATGAAATCAATCTCCGTTAGGTTTTGAGGAGCATATCCTGAACCTTCCTATGATGGGAGGGTCAAGGCCCACAATTTGACTTGACCTTCCCATCATAGGAGGGTTTAGGCTCGACCCCATGAATCAACTGCCTTCTGTCCTGACTGCGCCCGCTTCGGTAGACCTGGGAATCAATGGCATGACCTGTGCCTCTTGCGTTGCGCGCGTGGAGAGAGCATTGAAGCGGGTCCCTGGTGTGCTGGAGGCCAATGTCAACCTCGCTACCGAGTCAGCACGCATTGTGGGCACTCCCGGCGAAGAAATGCAAATCCGTTTGCGTCGAGCTGTGCGTGACGCCGGCTACGAACCTCGCGCGGCCAGCGCTCCATCCGTGGCCGAGCAAGCGTCCGGTTGGGCGGGGTTTGCGCCGGTCGCGGTTGGCCTGCTCTTGTCTTTGCCTTTGATGTTGCCCATGGTCGGGGATTTGTTTTCCCGGCATTGGATGCTGCCCGCATGGCTGCAATTTGCTCTCGCAACACCGGTTCAGTTCGTTCTGGGGCGGCATTTTTATCGGGCCGCCTGGCACGCCCTCAGGGCGCTTTCCGGGAACATGGACCTGCTGGTATCCATTGGGACGACTGCCGGCTGGGCTCTTTCTGTGTGGTTATGGTTGACCGCCGCTCCTGGCGCTTCCGTTCATCTCTACTTTGAGGGGTCGGCTTGGGTTGTTACCCTTGTAATGCTGGGCAAATGGCTTGAGATGCGCGCCAAGCGACAAACGACTTCGGCCATCCGGGCTCTGCACGCGCTGCGACCGGACGTGGCTCATCTTGCTGGCCCCGACGGCGAAGTTGATGTTCCGGTAGCCGATCTTTTGCCTGGTGATCGGTTGGTGATCAGACCGGGGGAACGGATCCCGGTAGATGGCGTGTTGCTTGAAGGGTTCACCCAAGTCGATGAGTCCATGCTTACGGGCGAGCCTCTGCCGGTGGAAAAGTGCCCATCGACCGGCCCTGGCGGCGATACACAAGCATCGCTGACCGGAGGTTCCGTCAATGGTGACGGCCGCATTGTGATGTTGGTAAGTGCTATTGGTAGCGAGACCGTACTCGCTCGCATTATTCGTCTGGTCGAAGACGCTCAAGCTGCCAAGGCCCCAATTCAGCGTTTGGTGGACCGTGTCAGCGCGGTTTTTGTCCCTGCTGTCTTGCTGACAAGTTTACTCACTCTGGCTGGCTGGTGGTTTTCGGGTCACTCGTTCGAGCAGTCCTTGTTGAACACGGTTGCGGTGCTGGTCATTGCCTGTCCATGTGCTTTGGGTCTAGCCACCCCTGTAGCCATCATGGCGGGCACAGGCGTGGCAGCTCAACATGGTATTTTGATCAAGAACGCTCAGGCACTGGAGTTGGCGCACAAAGTGGACATCATTGCTTTTGACAAGACCGGCACCTTGACCTTGGGTCGGCCGAGGCTGTCAACGGTAATGGCGGCGCAGGGCATGGCTGAGAATGAAATTCTGAAGATTGCCGCTGGTTTGCAAAGTGGGACCGAACACCCTCTGTCGCGCGCTGTCGTCCGTTTTGCGCAAGAACAGAGTCTGACTTTCGATACTCCCACCAACGTGCGCTCTCAACCAGGTCGTGGTACAGAGGGTGAACTTGGGTCTCGTCGTTTTCTTATCGGAAGTATGCGTTGGATGAAGGAGTTAGGCATAAACGCAGGCTTAATGGAAAGCAAGGCCGACTCTCTCCAGGAACAAGGCGCCACTGTTTCCTTCATGGCCGAACAAACCACACAGGGTCTGACTCTTTGCGCCCTGTTGGGCTTCTTTGATGAACCAAAGGCTGGTGCCAAGGAAGCGCTTGCCGCTCTGCGCGCGCAGGGCATCAAGACAGTGATGATTTCTGGTGACAACCGGGGTTCGGCTGAAGCCATGGCGCGCCGCCTTGGACTGCGTCCTGAAGAAGGTGAGGTTATGTCTGAAGTGTTGCCTGAGGAAAAAGCCACAAAAGTGACATCCTTGAAGTCCGGGGAACATGTGGTGGCCATGGTTGGTGATGGTATCAATGATGCGCCGGCACTTGCTATCGCAGATGTTGGTATGGCGATGGGCAACGGCACCGATGTTGCAATGCACGCTGCTGACATCACGCTCATGCGCGGGAATCCTTTGTTGGTAACCGCTGCGCTTGACATCTCCCATCGAACGGTTTCCAAGATAAGGCAAAACCTCTTTTGGGCCTTTGCCTACAACGTCGCCGGAATTCCGCTGGCGGCCTTTGGCTTTTTGAACCCGGTTATAGCTGGAGCGGCAATGGCAATGAGTTCCATCAGCGTGATGAGCAACGCACTGCTTTTAAAGCGCTGGAAACCGATCCAATCTGTTTCCTTGAATACAGTATTTAAAGATAGTAGTAGTAGATAAGGACTGCCACTTGGTGTGGATAAACAGAAATTTTATATTTAAATCAATAACTTATGAAACTTCAACCAGTGTGGGTGACACTGTGTTCAGATTGCAACGCAAAAGGGACAACTTTGAAATAAGGTAATTTCTGTGGATAAAAGAAAACTTATGCAATATCTTTACACAACCTTTTACCAAAGGGCCTTACTTGATTAATGACTCTGCTTTCACGGTTTCAATCTCTTTTGGTCTGAGCGCGAATCATGTCCACCGCCTTCTCCGCAATCATGATCGTCGGTGCGTTGGTGTTACCTGAGACCAATTCCGGCATGATGGAAGCATCAACTACCCGCAGGTTTTCCATCCCGTAAACCCTCAGGCTGGAGTCCACGACGGCTGAGGGATCGCTGGAGGGGCCCATTTTGCAGGTGCTGCAGGGGTGGTATTCGGTATCCGCATGATTGCGTAGAAATTGTTCGATCTGGGTTGGGTTATTTCGTTCAAAAGGATAGAGCATTTTTCCGCGATAAGGGGCAAAGGCCTGCTCTTGCATGATGTCGTAGCCGATT
The DNA here is from genome assembly GCA_964654655.1 of uncultured Rhodoferax sp. Lineage (GTDB taxonomy): Bacteria > Pseudomonadota > Gammaproteobacteria > Burkholderiales > Burkholderiaceae_C > Rhodoferax. The sequence continues at coordinate 3,230 of CAZZLB010000004.1, forward strand.
TGTGTCCCTTTGATCAAACTTGCCACGTCACGAGGGTCAGATAAGAACCGGGGATCTATCAACGGTGCATCTTTCGCATTCGTGCTTTTCAATTTGACGCTACCGCGGCTTTTGGGGCGCATCAGGGTGACGTGCAGTGTGTAGCCATGCCCCAAGTGGTTCTTGCGGGTGTGGTCGTCAACGATGCCTGTACACAAGGCTAATTGGATGTCGGGCGCGGCTTCGGTCTTGTCAGCAAACAAGAAGGCTTGTGATTCGGCGACGTTGCTGGTTACGATGCCACTGCGTTTCTTTCGCCATTCAAAGATGCTTCGGACAATTTGGACCAGACCCGACAGCGAGAAACCGAAAGTCGACTCTTTTCGTTGGGTGCGGTAGATCAGAACTGCGGTGACGTGATCGTGCAGGTTCTGACCAACTCCCGGCAAGTCCTGCACAACGGCGATGCCGTGTTCCTGAAGGTGGGAGGCAGGGCCAATGCCTGAGAGCATTAGCAATTGTGGTGAACCAAAGGCACCGCCAGACAAAATGACTTCGCGCCGAGCGCATACTCGGGCGAGTTGCCCTTCATGCAAGAATTCGGCGCCAACGGCGCGTTTGCCTTCCAGCAGAATACGCTGTGTATGAGCGTGCGTGATGACAGTGAGGTTCGGACGGGTCAGGTGGGGTGTTATATAGGCTTTGGCTGCGCTGCAGCGCTCGCCATTTTTTTGGGTTACCTGCGCTGGAGAGCAGCCAAATTGCGAGGCGCCGTTATAGTCTTTGGTCTGTGGCAATCCTTGCTTTTCACAGGCCTCTAGAAAGGCTTGGTTGATAGGGCTTGGGCTGCGCAAATAACTCACGTTGAGTGGGCCACCTATGCCGTGATACGCATTGGCACCAAAACACTCGCTGTTCTCGGCCCGCTTGAAGAGGGGCAGGACTTCCTCGTACGACCAGCCGGGATTTCCCAGCGCGGCCCAGTTGTCATAATCCAGCCGGTTGCCGCGCGTGTAGACCATGGCATTAACCGAACTACTGCCACCCATCACTTTTCCGCGTGGCTGAAAACCGCAGCGGCCATTCAGCCCTGGTTGGGGTGTCGTGTTGAAGTTCCAATTGTGGATCCCAAGCGCGGCAGTGGCCGCAAAGCCGAGCGGGGCTTGAATGAAAGCCGATGAATCAGGCCCACCGGCTTCGAGCAGACAGACCGAAACACCCGGGTCTTCAGACAATCGGCTGGCCACGACACACCCGCCAGCGCCGCCGCCAACGACGACGAAATCAAATTCTTGATCTTGCATTGATAGCCTTCTAAACGGTGGATTATTTGGTCAGGAAATCGAGGTACTTGGTTGCGAATTTCCCATAGGGCGGCCACATGAACCTGAGCGCACTAAAGGACGCCTGGTAAAACACAGGTCTCATCTTTGAAAAAGTTACAAAACCCTCGAACCCATGATAGTGCCCCATTCCGCTTTCGCCGACACCACCAAAAGGCAGGTCGTGCTGAGCGACATGGAACAGGCCGTCGTTGACGCTGACGCCGCCCGACATGACGCGCTCCAGCAGGGTCTGGATGGTCTGGTCGTCATTGCTGAAGGGGTAGATAGCCAAAGGGCGTGCGCCGCTGTTGATGGCGCGTATCGGCTCCTCTAGCGAACTGTATTCAATGATGGGCAGGATGGGACCAAAAATCTCCCGCGTCAATAGGGCGCTGTCTGCTGGGGCGTTGAGGACCAGGTGGGGCGCAATCTTTCGGCTCGCTGCATCCCACCTGGGTCCGGGAATCAACTGCACCAGCGTCGCGCCGCCGGCCTCGGCGGCTTCCAGCGCAGCGGTAAGTCGGGCAAAGGATCGATCATCAATGATCGACGTGAAGTCCGGCGAGGCAAGCAAGGGGTAGCGCTTGCTCACGATTTCTTTGGCAGTGGCCACAAAAGCGGCGGTTTTTCCTTTTGGTAAGTAGAGATGATCCACCGTAGTGCAAATTTGTCCTGCGTTGAGCAACTTCACAAACAGCAATCGCTCTGCCGCCTTTTGCAAGGGGAAGTCTTCGCAAAGGATGGCGGGTGATTTGCCCCCCATTTCCAGTGTGACGGGACACAGGTTTTGCGAAGCGGCAGCCATCACGGCGCGACCCGTCTGGCCCGACCCTGTGAACAGAAGGTGGTCGAACTTGAGTTTGGAAAACTCTACACCAACCCCCCCAGTCTCATCGAAAAACGCAAGTTTTTCCTTGGGAAAGTAGGCGGGCATCTGCTCTATCAGGAATTGTGCCAGGTGGCGGGAGTTTTCAGACATCTTGACCATGGACCGATTGCCCGCTGCGAACGTATAAATCAGACCGGTGAAGCTGAGATTGATAGGAAAGTTCCAGGGCACGATAGCCCCAACAACACCCAAAGGCTGAGGCACTACCCGATTGCGGGCGCCAAAAAAATTGCGCAGATCGACGCCTCGACGCTGCGGCTTCATCCATTTCCTGAGGTGCTTGAGTACGTGGTCGACACCGTCAATCACGGTGAAAATTTCGGTAAACAAGGTCTCATGGCGAGAGCGATTGCCGTAATCGGCATTGACTGCCGCGACCAGGCCCTCCTTGTTGTCACGGACAAAAGCCTGCAACTTGAGCAGGTCTGCGCGACGCTCCCCATAACTGGGCACGGGGTGAGCAAAGTAGGCGGCGCGCTGGAGATCAAGGGCGGCATTGAGTTCTTCGCGAATCATGTCAGGCGTGCGAGCGTCGGGCAGGTGGATGGCGTTCATGAGGCTGCTTTCTCAAGTATGAATTGGCTGGTGCAATTTCGGCGGCGGTCTTACTCCGTCGCCTTAAGGCGTTTCGCGAGCGTAATCCCGAGTGTGACCTCGAAATGTCCAGAATTTGACAGTTAAGGGTAATTACCATGGGGAAATAGGGAGCGCTTTCAAACCGCCGACCAAAACCGGTAGCTTTCGCGGCCAAAAACACACGGCCGACCCGGTGTGCTACAAAAACAATAGCGCCGTGCCCTTGGTTTACTGTGATCTTGATGCGCTTGCCTGATCTTTTTTGAATGCGGAACAACTCTTGACGGCGCACCTTTGATGCGGCCCGACGCCTCCAGGTCTGGCCGGTAAAATCGTCAACTCATCCGCTGGTGTGCAGGGCGGTTGACAAAACTTGCGCCTTCCTAAGCCATAAATCAACCATGCTCTATCCACAAAAGTTTGATGTCATCGTCATCGGTGGCGGACATGCTGGCACCGAGGCTGCGTTGGCATCGGCTCGCATGGGCTGCAAGACGCTGCTGTTGAGTCATAACATCGAGACTCTGGGGCAGATGAGTTGCAATCCGTCTATTGGGGGTATCGGAAAAGGCCATTTGGTCAAGGAGGTAGACGCAATGGGCGGCGCCATGGCCGCCGCCACGGACGAAGCCGGCATTCAGTTCCGGATACTCAACTCCAGCAAAGGTCCCGCGGTGCGCGCCACTCGCGCCCAGGCAGACCGGGTCTTGTACAAGGCGGCGATTCGTCGTCGTCTGGAGAATCAGCCAAATTTGAGTTTGTTTCAGCAGGCAGTGGATGACCTGGTGGTAGAGGGAGGTCGAGTGACCGGTGCCATCACCCAGTCGGGCATCAGATTTTCTGCCGGGGCGGTGGTGTTGACTGCAGGAACTTTCTTGAACGGGAAGATCCACGTCGGGATGAACAGCCACTCAGCGGGAAGGGCAGGAGATCCACCAGCCGTGCGTCTGTCGGACCGGCTCAAGGAGTTGAATTTGCCGCAGGGCCGGTTGAAGACGGGGACACCACCACGCCTGGATGGTCGGACGATTGACTTCAGCAAGTGCCTTGAACAGCCGGGTGACGGCATGCCCGGTGGCATGCGAGCCGATATGCCTGTTTTCAGCTTCATGGGGCGCGTTGAGCAACACCCAAGTCAGATGTCTTGCTGGATTACGCACACCAATCAACACACGCACGAGATTATCCGCAGCGGCTTTGATCGAAGCCCGATGTTCACCGGCAAGATTGAAGGCGTTGGTCCGCGCTACTGTCCGAGCGTGGAAGACAAGATTGGACGCTTTGCCGACAAGGACAGCCACCAGATATTCCTGGAACCAGAGGGGCTGACAACCCATGAGTATTACCCCAACGGTATTTCGACCAGCCTGCCTTTTGATGTCCAGTACGCGCTCGTCCAATCGATGAGAGGGCTCGAAGATGCGCACATCTTGCGTCCAGGATATGCCATTGAATACGACTACTTCGATCCTCAACAACTCCAGAACAATTTCGAGACCAAGGCGATAGCCGGCTTGTTCTTTGCCGGGCAGATCAACGGAACTACCGGCTATGAAGAGGCGGCAGCGCAAGGGCTATTTGCCGGGGTCAATGCAGCACTACAAGCGGGCGCCAAGACCACCTGGAAGGCCGATCGCTGGTTGCCCGGGCGGGATGAGGCTTATTTGGGTGTTCTGGTAGACGATTTGATCTCGAAAGGCGTGTCCGAACCCTACCGCATGTTCACCAGTCGCGCCGAATACAGATTGCAGTTACGAGAAGACAATGCCGACGCCCGATTGACCGAAGCAGGGCGTCAACTTTGTTTGGTGGACGACCAGCGCTGGGATGCCTTCTGCCGCAAGCGGGACGCCGTTTCACGTGAAACAGAGCGACTCAAGTCGATTTGGGTTGGCCCTACGAAACTCGCCGAGACCGAGTCTGAACGCGTGTTCGGAAAGGCGCTTGAACACGAATACAGCCTGAGTGACTTGTTGCGGCGGCCGAATGTGGGCTATGCCAAGCTCATGTCCTTGAATGGCGGGGAATACGCAGCGCCTGACTTGGGCGTACCCCCGGGCGTGGTGTTGCGCGACCAATCCGAGCATCATTTGTTTGTCGCTGCGGTCATTGAGCAGATTGAGATTGCCGCCAAGTATTCTGGTTATATTGATCGGCAGAAAGATGATGTTGCGCGCTCCTCTCACTACGAAAACCTTCGGTTGCCGAAAGAACTCGATTACATGCAGGTGTCTGCCCTGAGCATTGAAGCCCGCCAGAAGCTAAACAGGAACAAACCCGAAACGCTGGGGCAGGCGTCACGCATTTCCGGGATCACTCCCGCGACCATATCGCTTCTGTTGATCCATTTGAAGAGGAAGAATTTCTTGGGGCGCGCTGCAGTCGGTGATATACCAGCGTCGGGTGAGGTGTTCGACTGATGCGGTCGCTTGAGCCGGCGTTGCGACGTGGTCTGGCCGAGCTTGGGCTGGGGCTTGCCGACGAGCAGATTGACATGCTATTGGGATTCCTCGATTTGATTCATAAATGGACCAAGACGTATAACCTGACGTCGGTTCGGGAGCCGGTCGACATATTGACGCATCACTTGCTGGACAGCCTGGCCGTGATTTCACCGCTGCGCCTCAAGCTGGCGGATTCTGCCGAGGGTGATTGCGCCGCAGACAATGGCGAGGCGGGCCGTGCGTCCACACGAGTGCGTTTGCTTGACGTTGGCTCCGGTGCCGGGCTTCCTGGCGCTGTGATTGCAATTTGTTGTCCGCATGTTTCGGTTGATTGTGTCGACGCTGTGGCAAAAAAGGTAGCGTTTATCAGGCATGTGGCAGGTGCTTTGAAACTTCAGAACCTGAGTGGCTTGCATCAACGCGTAGAAAATTTGTCGGGCGCCTACCGAGTGGTGAGTTCAAGAGCCTTTTCGTCGCTGTCTGATTTTGTCCGTTTGTCCAACAGCTTGCTGTCGCCAGACGGAATTTGGCTGGCGATGAAGGGAAAATTCCCGGAGGATGAAATCTTGGCTCTGCCTGGAAATGCGCGCGTGTTTCACGTGGAACAACTGACGGTGCCCGGGCTGTATGCAAATCGTTGCATTGTCTGGATGCACAAGACCTAACGTAAACTCGGTACCCGTCTAAGAGGAATCATTTTATGTTTGGCATTGCCGACTATGGCGCGTTTGTTGTCGCAATCATCGTTTTCCTGCTGATCCCTGGGCCGGGGAATCTGGCCCTGATTACCTCCACCGGCAAAGGCGGCGTCAAAGGCGGTCTCGCTGCCACCTTCGGGGTGATCCTGGGCGATCAGGTGTTGATGTGGCTTGCGGTGGCGGGTGTGGCGGCGCTGTTGACCGCCTATCCGACCGCATTCCATGCGGTGCAATGGCTCGGTGCCGGTTACTTGGCATGGCTCGGCGGAAAGATGCTCTTGGCACAGCCAGGCTCGGCCCCGGTCTTGCACATCAAGCCGCACCATTATCTGAAGCAGGCCTTGACGATCACACTGCTGAATCCAAAGGCGATTGTCTTTTACATGGCGTTCTTTCCCCTGTTTGTCGATCCGGCCCGGCATCAAGGGCTGACCACTTTTTCATTCATGGCCGTCACGATCGCGGCGCTCACGTTTGCTTACGGCCTGACAGTGGTGCTGCTGACCCATTTCCTTGCCGAACGCCTGAAGGCGAATCCCTCGATATCGTCCGGCATGGAAAAACTGGCCGGTCTGTTCCTGGTTGGTTTTGGCGTCAAACTCGCACTGTCCAGGTGAGTCTGCATAGCGCATTGTTCACGCCCCTCTAAAGAAGCAAGTTATGGTCAAAATCTTCTGCATTGCCAATCAAAAAGGGGGGGTTGGAAAGACCACAACCACCGTCAATCTGGCGGCAGGTTTGGCCAAGGTCGGGCAACGTGTGCTGATGGTTGATCTTGACCCGCAAGGAAACGCAACCATGGGATCGGGAGTCGACAAGCGCCAGCTCAAACTTACGGTTTACGATGTCCTGCTTGAATCGGCATCGATTGTTGAGGCCAAGGTCACAAGCGACAAGTTGATCGCCGGCAAGTGTGGCTACGACATTCTCGGAGCAAATCGAGAACTATCGGGCGCCGAGGTTGAACTGGTGGATCTGGAGCGCAGGGAAAAACGCCTCAAGCAGGCGCTGGCGCAAGTGCAAGACGACTATGACTTCGTTCTGATTGACTGTCCGCCGTCGCTGTCAATGCTGACGCTCAATGGCTTGTGTTGTGCACATGGCGTCATTGTTCCAATGCAGTGTGAGTATTTTGCCCTGGAAGGCCTGACAGATTTGGTAAATACGATCAAGCAGGTGCATGCAAATCTGAACCGGGAACTCTCCATCATCGGGCTGTTGCGAGTCATGTTTGATGCGCGCATCACTTTGCAGCAACAGGTCAGTGAGCAGCTCAAGGCTCATTTCGGCAATAAGGTTTTTGATACGGTTATTCCACGCAATGTGCGTTTGGCGGAGGCGCCGAGTTATGGCGTTCCTGGTGTGCTTTTTGATCCCTCAAGCAAAGGGGCGCAAGCCTTTGTTGCGTTTGCCCAGGAAATCGTCGACCGCAATACGAGAACTTGACAGATCGTCTATGAGTCTTATAAAAACAGCGTCTACAGCTACGAAAAGAATAGCAAATTGAAGCCTGCCGATGTGTTGATCCTGCCTGGGTGGCAAAATTCCGGACCCGATCATTGGCAGAGCCGCTGGGAGATTGTGCATGGATACACGCGCCTGGAACAGCACGATTGGATGCGGCCCTTGCGGGGGGACTGGATTGTCCGACTGGAAGAGGCGTTGTTGCATCGTGCTGAGCCGGTACTGCTGGTGGCCCACAGTCTGGGCTGTCTCCTCGTGGCGGCCTGGGCCGGATGTTCGCACAATGTCCATTTGGTGAAGGCGGCGTTGCTGGTGGCGCCTGGCGACGCACAGCGGGAAGAGTTGCTGCCAATGCTTGCCACATGGGTACCTATTCCCACGAAAAAATTACCTTTCAGCACGATTTTGGTCGGGAGTCGGGACGATCCCTATTGCACCGAGGTACGGGCACGCCAGTTTGCCCGCGCATGGGGATCCGAGTACGTCGATTATGGGTTTGCCGGCCATATCAATGCCGACTCGAATCTGGGTGACTGGCCGGAGGGACATCAAATGCTAAGCAGATGCAATCAGCTGGGGGCAGAGCTGAAAATTCACTCAGGAACAAACAGACAAGGACGATGATGGTTACCAAAAAACCCAAAGGCTTGGGCCGTGGACTCGAAGCTTTGCTCGGTCCCAATGTGAATGACAAGGCGGCATTCGATGCCTCCGCTGGCAATCCCGTAAGCCCCGGTCTGCCTGCCTCATTGTTGCTGGCGGACATGCTGCCAGGTGCATACCAACCACGCACGCGCATGGATGAAGGCGCCCTGTACGAACTGGCAGAGTCCATCAAGGTACAGGGAATCTTGCAACCGATATTGGTTCGTCAGCTGCAAGACGGGCCAAATCAGGGCAAATACGAGATCATTGCTGGCGAACGCCGCTTCCGCGCCGCCAAGCTAGCCGGACTGGACAGCGTCCCGGTTCTTGTGCGGGATGTTTCCAATGAGGCAGCCGCGGCGATGGCCCTGATCGAGAATATTCAACGAGAAGACCTCAATCCGCTGGAAGAAGCCCAAGGACTACAGCGTCTTGTGAAGGAGTTTGGGCTTACTCACGAACAGGCGGCCCAGTCCGTCGGTCGCTCACGCAGCGCTGCCAGCAACTTGCTGCGCTTGCTCAATTTGGCCGAGCCGGTGCAAGTCATGTTGATGGCCGGTGACTTGGACATGGGCCACGCACGCGCCCTGCTTGGCCTGGACCGAGCCGCCCAGGTTACTGCTGCGAGTCAGATTAGCGCGCGCAAGATGTCGGTGCGGGAGGCAGAAAGTTTGGCCAAAAGACTTGGCGCTGAATTCGCCCTGACCTCGGTCAAGACCAAGAAAGAGAAGTCGCGCGATATCAAACGTGTGGAAGAAGAGTTGTCAGACTTGCTCACCGCAGAAGTCGAAGTGCGCGTCAAGAAGCGCGTCAAGCGGGCCGGACGCTTGGAGGAAATGGGCGAAATCAGTATCCAGTTTGCGTCGCTGGACGAACTCAATGGGCTGATTGAAAAGCTCGCGCGCACTGCCACGCATTGAGAGCCTGTGGTCACGCGAGCGAGCCGACATTGTCATGAATCGGGTTTTGCAGCAAACGCCAAGGTAGCCTAAACTGCCGGTCTAAGAAATTTCCAAATACAGGGTCAGATTTTGAATTTACCTGATAGCAACCGCGAAAACGTTTCCGACTCTGTGCTGGAAGGCATGTCGGTCGTTGCTTTCACCTTGGCCAAGCTGGCGGGCGCGCGCAGTTCCGACACGGCCAATCATATCTGGCGCATCCAGCATTACCTCAGGTGCCTGGCGGAGCGCCTTCGAGGACACCCACGATTTGCGCCGGTATTGACAGAGGCTTACATCAATCTGCTGTTTTTTGCGGCACCACTGCACAATCTGGGCACGATTGGAATACCCGACTGGATTCTCCTCAAACCGAGTCGCTTGTCCCCAGCTGAACTTGCCGTCATGAAGACGCACACCACCTTGGCGCGCGATGTACTTGAGCAGGTTGAGAAGACGTATGGCTACAAGGGCGAACCGTTCAAGACACTCAAGGAGATGGCGCACTCGCATCATGAACGGTGGGATGGCAGCGGCTATCCGCAAGGATTGTCGGAAGAGGAGATTCCTCTGGCAGCCCGCTTGCTGGCCATAGCAGATGTTTACGAAGGATTGATTTCAAACCGGGTTTACAAGGTTGGCGTACCTCATGACCAAGCGGTCGCCATCATTTTTGAAGGCAGGGGTAGCCATTTTGATCCTGATATCGTCGACGCTTTTATTGAAATTCAGGATGAATTCCGCTCGATCGCTCACCGCTATGCCGATACCGACCAGGATATGCAGCGCATGATTGAGTACATGGCCAATGCGATTGCCGAGGAGGCCCAATTGCCGGTCAACTAGATCGTAAAGATCTTCCCCGGATTCATGATGTTTTTGGGATCCAGTGCGCGTTTGATGGTCCGCATCATGTCCATCGCCGCAGCGCCCGACTCGGATACCAGAAAATCCATCTTGTGCAAACCCACGCCATGTTCGCCGGTGCACGTCCCTTCGAGCTTGAGAGCCCGGGTAACCAGAGAATGGTTGAGTTGTTCTGCCAACACACGTTCTTCCGGAATATCGGGGTCAATCAGATACCCGAAGTGAAAGTTGCCATCGCCGACATGGCCAACCAAAAAATAGGGAATGCCGCTGGCATTGGCTTCTGCGACAGAATCCAGCAGGCAATCCGCCAGACGTGAAATGGGGACGCAGGTATCAGTTGAAATGGCACGACACCCCGGCTTCGATTGAATTGCACCAAAGTAGGCGTTGTGCCTGGCGGTCCACAGGCGCGTACGCTCCTCCGGCGTGGTCGCCCACTCAAAGGAAGTTCCGCCAAACCCGGTGGCAATTTCCTGTACGGATTCAGCCTGTTCCTTGACGCCGGTCGGCGACCCATGAAACTCCATCAACAGCAAAGGCTCTTCACGCAAATTGAGTTTGGAGTGGGCATTCACCATGCGCACCGTGTTGCCATCAATCAGCTCCACCCGAGCGATCGGAATACCCAATTGGATGATCTGAATGGTGCTGCGCACCGCTGCTTCGATGCTCGGGAAGGAGCAAATCGCCGCCGAGATGGCTTCGGGCAGCGGGTAGAGTTTGACCGTCACTTCGGTGATGATGCCCAGGGTGCCCTCGGAGCCAACCATCAGACGAGTCAGGTCGTAACCGGCGCTGCTCTTCTTGGCGCGCGTGCCGGTGCGCATGACGTCACCGCTGGCAGTCACCACTTTCAAGGCAAGAACATTTTCGCGCATCGTGCCATAGCGCACGGCGTTGGTACCGCTGGCGCGAGTGGCGCTCATGCCACCCAAAGTGGCGTCTGCGCCAGGGTCTATGGGAAAGAACAGACCGGTACTCTTGACCGCTTCGTTGAGCTGCTTGCGAGTCACACCTGCTTCTACGGTTACGGTCAGGTCTTCGGCGTTGATCGCCAGCACCCGGTTCATGCGACTGAGGTCAATGCTGATGCCACCCTGCACGGCAAGCAAATGACCTTCAAGCGAGGTTCCAACTCCAAAGGGAATGACCGGAACACCAAACCCGCTCGCCAGTTTGACGGCGTCAACGACGTCCTGTGTTGACTGCGCAAACAGTACGCCAGCGGGGGGCGGTGCTGCAAAAGAGGACTCGTCGCGACCGTGATGCTCGCGCACCGCCAGCGCGATCGAAAACTGCTCGGGAAAACGCCTTTTCAGCAGGTCAATCAAAGCGGCAGGTACCTCGCGTTGACAGATTTCGGGGGTCATAGCAGGCGTTTCAGTCGGTGTGTTCACGGGGGCTTCCTATGTTTTCAAATCAATTCAGGACCATGCGGAGCTCTGCTGCGGACAATTGTGCAAAGCTACGGCGTCTATTTTGCTGCAACAATAGCACCGATCAAGGAGATGCTTCATGGGACAACGACTGACACAAATCGCCACGCGCACAGGTGACAAGGGCAGCACCGGCCTTGGCGACAACACGCGTGTCTCCAAGAACAGCCTGCGCGTGCATGCCATGGGCGATGTGGATGAGCTCAACTCGAATCTTGGCGTTTTGCTTTGTGAGGAGATGCCCGCTGAAGTGCGTGAACTGCTTGTGCAGATTCAACACCAGTTGTTCAATCTCGGCGGCGAATTGTCCATTCCCGGCTTTGAACTTCTCAAACCCGAGGCTGTGCTGGCGCTGGACCAGGCGCTGGCCCAGTACAACGCTACTTTGCCTGCATTGCAGGAGTTCATCCTGCCCGCAGGCTCGCGCGCTGCCGCCTTGGCGCACGTCTGTCGCACCGTGACGCGCCGCGCAGAGCGTGCCGTGGTAGCGCTGGAAGACAAGGAGCCATTGAAAGATACGCCGCGACAGTACTTGAACCGCTTGAGTGACCTGTTGTTTGTGCTGGCGCGCGTTCTCAACCGGTATCGCACTGATGGCGCAGTGGGTGACGACGTGTACTGGAGAAGTGAGCGCCTGTTGCGAGCCGAAGCAAAGTAGGAGCTCTTATTCGCCTGCTGCATCAACCTCAGTACATGATCCAAACCCCCATGCCACTACAGGTGCCCCAGATTCGTCTTTACCAGGACTGGCTTCGTTCGCAGCGCGGACTGTCGTTTGATTCCTATGAGGCACTTTGGCACTGGTCGACAAGCGACCTGAACGCTTTCTGGCAAAGCATCTGGGACTATTTTGAGTTACGCTCACCCACCCCGTGCAGTGCGGTCTGCGACGGTGCACCTATGCCAGATACCCGCTGGTTTATCGGGGCCAAAATCAACTACGCCGCAGAAGTGTTGCGTCATGCGCAGGCGGCGCACGCGGCCGGAATCCCGGCCATTTTGAGCCACAACGAAAAGAGCCTGGGCGCCTCTGCTGCTCGTGAAACCAGCTGGCCCGAGTTGCGCCGACAGGTGGCCTCGCTGGCTCTGCATCTGCGCGAGTGCGGGGTCGAGCCGGGTGACCGCGTTGCAGCGTATTTGCCGAACGCGCCCGAGGCGGTGATCGCCTTCCTGGCCACCGTCAGTATCGGTGCTGTCTGGAGTGTTTGTGCGCCCGACATGGGAACCAATGCGGTGCTCGATCGCTTCAAGCAAATTGAGCCCAAAGTGCTGATTGCGTGCGACGGCGTTACTTATGGCGGTCGCGATATTGATCGAAGCGCGGTCACCGCAGAGCTCTGTACCGCCTTGCCCTCAGTGCAGCATTTGGTACTTCATAGTAACCGGGGTCTTGGATTCGATGGCGGCATGCCGCTCCCCGGAAGCGTCCATTTCAATGAAGTCATCCGTCGGGCCGATGCCCAGACTCAGGCTTTCGAGCCCTTGTCGCTGGACTTTGATCACCCGCTGTGGATCGTTTATTCCAGCGGCACAACCGGGCTGCCCAAACCCATCGTGCATGGTCATGGTGGAACGGTGCTGGTGGGGCGCACGCTGCTATGCCTGCACAACGACGTTGGGTGCAGCTATGCGCCCAACTCCCTTGGCGAACGCTACCACTGGTACAGTTCAACCGGCTGGGTGATGTGGAACGCGCAGGTCAGCGGCTTGCTCGCTGGTGTGACCTGTTGCATCTTTGACGGAAATCCGGCTGGCCGTACGGTCAATGCCAGCGGCAACAAAGTCGAACCAGACTGGACCACGCTGTGGCGTTTCGCAGCTGAACTCGGCGTAACTTTTTTTGGTGCCGGTGCCGCCTTCTATGCCAACTGCCAGAAGTCGGGCGTGGACCTGAGCACATGCGGTGATCTTTCCCGAGTGCGGGCCTTGGGCACGACCGGCTCACCATTGAGCGCAGACGCCCAGGCCTGGGGCACTCAACAATTTCGCCGCTTGACGAACTTGCATCGATATGAGGGCGAGCGTGGGGGCGACATCTGGTGGAGCAACATCTCCGGTGGCACCGATTTTTGTGGTGCCTTCATTGGAGGCAATCGCGAACTGGCGCAAGTGCCGGGCGAGATGCAGTGCCGCCTGCTTGGTTGCGCAGTGCAGGCCTGGAACGAGCAGGGCCAGCCTGTGATCGATGAAGTGGGCGAGCTTGTTTGCACTCAGCCTATACCCAGTATGCCACTTTATTTCTGGGGTGACACGGCCAAGCAGCGTTACCTGTCAAGCTACTTCGACATGTATCCGGGTGTCTGGCGGCACGGTGACTGGCTCAAGATCGGAAGCCATGGGGGTTGCATCATCTATGGTCGCAGTGATGCCACCATCAACCGGCACGGCTTGCGCATGGGGACCAGTGAGATCTACAGCGCGGTTGAGGCGCTGCCGGAAGTGATCGACTCCATGGTGGTTGATCTGGAATACCTTGGCCGCGAGAGCTACATGCCCTTGTTTGTCGTGTTGCGACCCGATCTGACATTGACTCCCGCATTGCGCAGCAAGATCGAGGGGGCCATCAAGATCGCCCTGTCGCCGCGTTTTGTTCCGAACGAGATATTCCAGGTGGCTCAGATACCGCGCACGCTGTCGGGGAAAAAGCAGGAGCTGCCCATCAAGAAGTTGTTGTTGGGTCAGCCGATTGAGAAAGTCGTGAACCGCGAGGCAATGGCCAATCCGGCTTGCCTGGACTGGTATGTGGAACTGGCTCGATCGCGTCAATGATCTTCGCCACGAGAGCTCTTTCTCCGGGTCAGACACCCGTACAAACCCCGATGAAATTTCTGGCACGGAAATGGCTCTTCTCACTAGAATAATCTGACCAATTGGTTGGTTTCCGGCTGTTTCGCATCGATAGTGTGCGTGGCATCCAGTTTTGGCGCATCAGTTTGCAGCGCATGCTTGGTTTGCGAGCGCGCTCGTCCGAAGGTGCGATTGGGTGCACTGGGTTGCACCTGATCGAGTAAGTTTCCAACAACTAACCGGAGATAGGAATGAGTTCACTGGCAGGCGACAACCCCCTTATCAACGACGACCTGAAACCGACTACCGAAGCGCAACGGCACTGGCGAGCCAGTGATTTTGCGGCACTTTGGGTTGGCATGGTGGTCTGTGTGCCAACCTACACCATGGCCAGCAGCATGCTGGACCAGGGCTTCACCTGGCAGATGGCAATCTGGCTGGTGTTCCTGGCCAACTGCATTGTGTTGGTGCCCATGCTCTTGTTGGGTCGCTCAGGAAGTCGTTATGGCATTCCGTTTCCCGTGTTGGCGCGCGCCTCTTTTGGGGTCAAAGGGGCCAATCTTCCCGCCGTCCTGCGCGGCTTGGTAGCCTGTGGCTGGTTTTCGATCAACTGCTATTTTGGCGCCTTGGCGTTGCATAGTTTTTTCAACGTCATTGGTATGGGTCTGGCCGGACCGGCCCAGGGAGAATTCATCAGCACCTCGCAACTGGTGTGTTTTTACCTTTTTTGGGCGGTCCACATCTATTACATCTGGAACGGTGTGGAATCGATCCGCAAGCTCGAAGTGGTTGCTGCCCCATTGATGATCCTGGCGTCTTTGGCATTGGTGGCATGGGCCTTCATGTCGGTGCCATCCGGAAAACTGCTTGACCTGCCGGCAAAGGTGGTCGCAGGGGGACCAAAAACCTGGGCCGCGTTGACTGGTTTGGTTGGCTTCTGGGCCACGTTGGCGCTCAACATCCCTGACTTCACTCGTTTTGCCAAGAGCAATCGTGAACAGGTGCTGGGACAGGCCGTCGGATTGCCGATCCCCATGGCGCTGTTTTCCATGGTTGGCATCATCGGCTTCTCTGTATCCCAAATTCTTTATGGCAAAGCCCAGTTGTTTCCCGATGGTTTGCTGTCTCAAATGGGAACCTTTGCATCGGCACTGGGCCTGATCGTCATATTGTTGGCTAATCTGACCACCAATGTTGCCGCCAATCTGGTTTCCCCGTCCTATGACTTTTCCAATCTGGCCCCCGACAAGATCAGTTTCCGCACTGGCGGCTTGATCGCTGCAGTGATTGGACTGCTCTTCATGCCGTGGAGACTGCTCGCCACTTCCGGCGGATATCTCTTCACTTGGCTTGGCGGATATGGCACCCTGTTAGGCGCCATTGCCGGCATTCTGATGGTCGACTATTACCTGGTTCGCAAAGGTGAACTCAAGGTGGATGACCTTTACCGCAGAGGTGGTGCGTACGAGTACAGTGGCGGATGGAACACGCAGGCAGTGATTGCCTTTGTGTTGGGCGTGCTGCCGTGCTTGCCTGGCTACCTTGTGGTGTCCGGGGTGCTGGACAAGGCGTCGGTCAACCCAAGCCTGGTCAGCCTGTTTGATTTCGGCTGGTTCTTCAGCCTGGCGGTGTCGGGTGCCTACTATTTCATCACGGCGAAAAAGTCCTGATTCGAAGCTAGCGCGTACCGGCGACGAGGAGTCGTCAAAAGGTCTGATACGTCAGACCAATGAGGCGCTTATTCTGGCTGCTGCCGAGCGCGTCTTTGCCGGCGCTGGCTTCGCCGGCGCCACAATGGCCGCCATTGCCGAGGCAGCGTGCCTGCCCAAGGCCAATCTGCATTACTACTTTGGAAACAAGCAGGCGCTGTACCGCGCGGTGCTTGCGCGAACACTGGAAGACTGGCTGGTCCCAACCCATGGTATCACCCCCAGGGCTGACCCCAGGGTCGCAATTGAAACCTATATTCGGGCCAAAATGGCATTCTCAGCGCAGCGCCCACATGCCTCCAGGGTTTTTGCCAATGAGCTCTTGCACGGTGCGCCGGTCGTGAAAGGATTGCTTGGAACAGAATTGCGAGAACTGGTGCAGGTCAAGGCAGCGGTGATTCAGGGCTGGATTCGTGCTGGCCGCATGGCCCCGGTAGACCCGGTGCACCTGTTTTTCACGATCTGGGCGGCAACTCAGACCTATGCTGATTTTGGTGCGCAAGTCAGTGCTGTGTTGGGTCGCGCGGAGTTGGGTGCGTCGGACTATGATCGCGCGACAGAGCATGTGGTGTCCCTGATTTTGCGTGGCTGCGGATTGTTGAGTGATGTACGGCAAACAACAAAGACACAGTAAACACTAACTTCCTGACATTCGAGGCCAGCAGGTAAATGACGCATCATGCCGTCTTTTCATGCCAAGCGCACTGTGGCTTCGTGGCGACGTATCGGGATCTTCTCTTGCCAAACACGCCAAATGAGATAGAATCTCATTTGCGTTTGAGTCGTTTCAATCCCGTTTTCTGCTTAGCGAGGCCCACTTCATGATGTTATCTGATCTGCCCAAGGGTACCCATGCGCTGGTAGAGCGTGTGGTGTCGGGTTCTGCGGAGGTCGGCGCTGCAACTTTGCATCGCCTTGAAGAACTCGGCTTCATTGCCGGTGAGCCGGTTCGCATGATGCGCCGGGGTCCCGGCGGACGCGAGCCGCTGGCGGTGCAAGTTGGGGAGACCCTGTTTGCCTTGCGTCTGTTGGAAGCGCAGTGCATTCAAGTGAGCCACCTTGAGGTCAGCGCCGCCTGATCGGCCCATGTCTCACGCCAGCACCTTCGGACCTGAGCTTGCCATCAAAAGCATCGCGCTGGTCGGCAACCCGAACTGCGGCAAAACGGCGCTCTTCAACCTCCTCACCGGAGCCCGTCAGAAAGTTGCGAACTACGCTGGTGTCACGGTAGAACGCAAGGTCGGATTGGCCCGGCTACCCAACGGGCAGACCATTTCCGTGGTCGATCTGCCGGGTTCTTACAGTCTGACGCCAGCCACACCGGATGAGCAGGTGATGCTTGACGTCATCGAGGGTCGCCGTGCCGGCGAAGACGCCCCCGACCTCATCGTGGCGGTTGTCGACGCCACCAATTTGCGCATGAATCTGCGTCTGGTGCTGGAACTCAAACGCCTTGGAAGACCTTTGCTGGTGGCCGTCAACATGGCCGACGTCGCACGTTCGCAAGGGTTGAAGGTGGATGTGCCTCGGCTGGCACAAGAGTTGGGCTGCCGGGTGGTCGAAACCGTTGCGGTCAAACATGATGGCCATGCCCGGCTGATAGCGCAACTCGAACACTATTTCGCCACGCCCGCCGAAGCGCAGTCCGGCGCGCCGGTTCATGCAGTCTCCACCAGTTCCACGGACCTGCAGCGCGAAGTGCGCCGCATCCTTGCCTTGGTCGCGCCGATGGCGCCACATCTGGGGCGTTTTCAGCACCGACTCGATACCGTCGTGATGCACCCGTTCTGGGGTCTGATCGTGCTGGCGGCAGTGTTGTTCCTGATTTTTCAGGCGGTATTTTCATGGGCCAGTTGGCCTATGGACGCCATCAAGGCGGCGGTGCTGTCAGTCAGTAACTGGACGCTTGCCCTGATGCCTGCCGGGCCATTGCGCAGCCTGCTGGTGGATGGCGTTTTTGCCGGTGTCGGAGGTGTGCTGGTTTTTCTGCCGCAAATTCTGATTCTGTTCTTCTTCATTTTGCTGCTCGAAGATTCGGGCTACCTGCCGCGCGCCGCATTCCTGCTGGACAACCTGATGGGCAAAGCAGGCCTGTCAGGTCGTGCTTTCATTCCCCTGCTTTCGAGTTTTGCCTGTGCCGTTCCGGGCATCATGGCGACGCGCACCATCGTCAACTGGCGGGACCGCCTTGCCACCATCATGGTGGCGCCTTTGATGACCTGCTCGGCGCGCCTGCCGGTGTACGCCCTGCTGATCGGTGCTTTTGTGCCGGCGCGCGATGTCGGATGGTTCAGTCTGCGCGGCCTCACACTGTTTGGCCTGTACGTCGCGGGTGTGGTCTCGGCCATGGCCGTCGCCTGGGTTTACAAACGCGTCTGGATGAAAAGCGCTTATCAGCCCTTGATGTTGGAACTTCCCCCCTACCGCATACCCAATCTGCGCAATATTGGCCTGGGTTTGTGGGAACGGTCCCGCATCTTCCTGCGCCGGGTTGGTGGCATCATCTTCGCGTTGATGGTGGTGCTGTGGTTCTTTTCCACCTATCCCGGGCCACCGGACACTTGGGATGCAAGCCAGGGGCCGGCCATCAGCTACAGCGTCGCCGGCATGCTAGGTCATGCGCTGCA
Source organism: uncultured Rhodoferax sp. (assembly GCA_964654655.1). Classification (GTDB taxonomy): domain Bacteria; phylum Pseudomonadota; class Gammaproteobacteria; order Burkholderiales; family Burkholderiaceae_C; genus Rhodoferax. The sequence continues at coordinate 21,620 of CAZZLB010000004.1, forward strand.
ATGGCTCTTTGCGCCGCTTGGCTTCAACTGGCAAATATCCGTGGCACTGGTGCCAGGCATGGCGGCGCGCGAGGTCGTCGTGGGGGCTCTGGGCACGGTCTATTCCTTGTCAGCGGCTGACAAATCGGTTACCGATGCCCTGGCGCCTGTGCTGGCGCAAGGCTGGTCGCTGGCCACTGCCTACTCGCTGCTGGCCTGGTTTGTCTTTGCGCCGCAATGCCTGTCAACGCTGGCTGTGGTGCGTCGTGAAACCAATTCCTGGCGTTACCCACTGTTGATGGCGTTCTATCTGTTCGCGCTGGCTTATGTGGCGGCGTTTGCCACCTACCGCATCACTTTGTGGCTGGGGCCCTGAGGTATGACGCTGCAAACCCTGATTGTCTTTGTTGTGGTCAGCTGCTGTTTTGGTTATGCGGCCTGGACACTGCTGCCGCAGGTTGCCAGGCGTGCAATGGCCCAGACCTTGTTGCGCCTGCCCTTGCACGCTTCAGTGCGCTTGAGTCTGGAAAGGGCAGCCAGCGCTTCCGGCGCTTGCCATTGCAGCGGCTGCGATCAGGGTTTGATCCAGCGTGGGTTGCAGCAGAAGGCGGCCCCGAACTCTGCGCAGCCGCTGGTATTTCACCCGCGCAAGAGTTAGCCAATTCAACGCGCTGCAGGGGTGATAGTCGCGAAGCCAGGTCACAAAATTGATAATGCTGCAATGAAACGCCGAGACTTACTTCAAATGAGCATGACCAGCGCCCTCCTTGCTACGAGCCATAGCGATGCTGCATTGGCCGGGGCGAAATCTCTGGAGGTGGCCGAAGCATCCATCGCTGATTTGCAAGACGCCATGTCACGGGGAAGCTTCACTTCGCTACAACTTGTCAA
>CAZZLB010000005.1:0-22121 GCA_964654655.1 uncultured Rhodoferax sp.
GTCAAACCACTGGACACTGACAGGCGGGTATGGTGCTGCAGTGTTTGTAGCAAGGACTGCAGCATCGCGGCATTGCGATAGGGTGTTTCGATGAAGATTTGGGTCTGTCCGGTCTTCAAGGCCAGGGATTCGAGTTCCCGGATGCGTTGACTGCGCTCCACCGGATCTTGCGGCAGGTATCCCGCAAAAGCAAAATTCTGACCATTCAAGCCGCTGGCTGACAGTGCCAGCAAGAGCGAAACGGGACCGGTCAGTGGGATCACATCAATTCCCATGTCATGGGCAGCGCGCACCACCGAGGCGCCAGGGTCGGCCACCGCTGGCATGCCAGCTTCGCTGACCAGTCCCACGTCGTGCCCCTTCAGCGCTGGTGCCAGCCAAGGGCGCGCATCAAAGTTGCCGGTGTGATCGCCCTTCTTGTGGACCTCCCTCGGAAGTTCGTCAATGTGCAGCGCTTGCAGAGAGTGGCTCAGAGCCGTTACATCATTGACGCGTTTGAGGTAGGCACGTGCCGATTTCGCGTTTTCGCAGATCCAGTATTGCAGTCGGGCCGCTACCTGCAACGTGCCCATGGGCATGGTGTTCTGCAGGTCGGTCTGGCTGTCGCAGCCAAAATCAAGTGGTGAGGGAACCAGGTACAGTCTTCCACTGCGTGTCGGATCAGCTCCGTTCTCAGTGTTTAAAGCCATAGTCACAAGACCTTGATGCCAGCTGCACGAATCATGCGGCAGGTGCGGATCAAGGGCAGGCCCACCAGAGCGCTGGGATCGTCGTTTTCGATGAATTCCAGCAGGGCGATGCCCAGACCTTCGCTCTTGGCGCTGCCAGCGCAGTCGTACGGTGTCTCGGCGCGCAGGTAAGTTTCGATTTCGGCGTCATCCAGCTCGCGAAACTTTACCCGCACCTGAGCCAGATCCAGTTGAGCAAACCCGCTGTCCTGACATACCACGGCTACCGCTGTTTGAAAAATCACGGTCTTGCCGCGCATTTGCTGCAGTTGTGCGGTGGCACGTGAGTAAGTGCCAGGCTTGCCCAGCGCCAGCCCATCCAGATCGGCGACCTGGTCCGAACCGATAACCACACACGCCGGAAATTGGGCCGCCACGGCGCGCGCCTTGCTCATTGCCAGCCGACAGGCCAGTTGCTTTGGCGTTTCATAGACTTGCGGTGTTTCGTCGACATCGGGCGCTACGACCTCAAAGGGGACGCGCAATCGGGCCAACATTTCACGACGGTATGGCGAACTGGAGCCCAGCACAAGTTTTCTGGCAAGAATTTCAGACATAGGGCGATTCTCTTACACTGCGGCGATGAAACAGGATTTTTACAACAAACGTCTCGATGTCAGAGCATTGGCGAGGACTTCTGGCACGCTGGAGCAAGAGGAACGGCTGGCGGAATATGGACGCCTTTTGCAGGAGACTCAGGGACTGGGGGCGGAAAATGTCCTGAAGTGGTCGGCACGGGGTGAGTTGCGGATCGATGAGTCCGGGGCGGAGCATGTCTGGTTGCACTTGCAAGTGGATGTGAGACTACCTTTGACCTGCCAGCGCTGTCTGCTGCCGGCTGATATGGCGATTGCCATCAATCAGTCCTATCGCTTTGTGGATAGCGAGGAGTTGGCCGAAGTGCAGGATGCAGAGGCTGAGGAAGACGTGCTTGCCTTGAGCGCTGATTTCAGCTTGACGGATCTGATTGAAGATGAAGTACTGATGGCTTTGCCCTTGATCCCATTGCACGACACATGTCCGGTTCCGGTCATACTGGAAGCGGTGGACCCCGGATTTGATGCCGCATTCCAGGAGAAGCGGCAGCCATTTGCAGTTTTGGCGAAGCTAAAAACCGGGAAACCGGACTGAATTGGCCACATGCCCTATAATGAGCGGCTTCATGCGGGCCTGAGGCGTCGCATTTTTCACCAACCCAAGGTGCTGCAATGGCTGCAGCACGCACGACAAGGAGCGGATCATGGCCGTCCAGCAGAACAAGAAATCACCTTCCAAGCGCGGCATGCATCGCTCGCACAATGCGCTGGTCGTCCCAGGGATTGCAGTTGAAGCCACTACCGGTGAAACCCATCTTCGGCATCACATCAGCCCGACCGGCTTCTATCGGGGTCGCAAGGTCGTCAAGACCAAGTCTGAAGCCTGATTTTTCATAACGCAAAGGCCCGAGGCTACTGTATCTGTAGCGTCGGGCTTTGTCTTTTATACCGCCCGCCAACCCTGTGCGCCCTGTCCGGTCGAACGGATTGCCCATGATCACTATTGCCGTCGACTGCATGGGGGGAGATCACGGACTTGTCGTGACGCTTCCTGCCTGCCGCAATTTTCTGGAAAAGCACACAGACGCGTGTCTGATCCTGGTGAGGCTGCCCGACAGTCACGCTACGTTTTCGCATGCGCGAGGGACCATCGTAACTGCGACCGAGGTGGTTGGCATGGATGATCCGCTTGAAGTTGCACTGCGGCGGAAAAAGGACTCGTCCATGCGTGTCGCCATCCAGCAAGTCAAGGATGGCAAGGCACAGGCTGCTGTCTCCGCTGGTAATACTGCGGCGCTGATGGCCATCTCACGGTATCTGCTCAAGACACTCGATGGTATCGACCGACCGGCCATTGCCGGGCAGATCCCCAACGCCAAGGGTGGGGCCACTACGGTACTTGACATGGGCGCCAATGTGGATTGTTCGGCGGAGCATTTGTTACAGTTTGCAATCATGGGATCGGCCCTGGTTTCAGTCTTGAATGGTGTTGAAAACCCAACGGTAGGCTTGCTCAATATTGGTGAGGAATCGATCAAGGGCAACGAAGTCATCAAGAAGGCAGGGGAACTGTTGCGCTCTGCAGCCAAGGCAGGCGATTTCAATTTCTATGGCAATGTCGAGGGAAATGACATTTTCAAAGGCACGTCAGACATTGTTGTCTGTGACGGTTTTGTCGGCAATGTGGCTTTGAAAGCCAGCGAGGGCTTGGCGACCATGATTGTCGATTTCCTGAAGATCGAGTTTTCTCGCAATATGTTCACAAAACTTGCCGCTGCTGTTGCCTACCCGGTCATATCTGCACTCAAGAAGCGCATGGATCACCGGCGCTATAACGGTGGCGCCTTGTTGGGTTTGCGTGGTCTCGTGTTCAAGAGTCACGGTTCGGCCGACGAAATGGCATTCGAGTACGCCCTGACACGTGCCTATGAAGCTGCCCGGCATGAGTTGTTGGCTCGGGTTCAGGCGCGAATCGCGCACGTGGGGCCGCTCATTGGAGTGGCTGCACCTTTGGCACCGTCCGGAACCGCATCCCTCGCCTGATTCATGAAGCACTATTCACGCATCATTGGTACCGGAAGTCACCTTCCGCCGCGACGGGTAACCAATGCCGAACTGGTTGCAGACCTTGCGGCGCGAGGGGTGGAAAGTTCGGATCAGTGGATTGTTGAGCGCACCGGCATACGGGCCCGTCATTTTGCTGCCCCCGATGTTTGCAGCAGCGACTTGGGGCTGCAGGCGGCGCGCCAGGCCCTGCAAGCGGCGCAGCATCAGCCCAAAGACATTGACTTGCTCATTGTCGCCACGTCAACACCCGACATGGTGTTTCCCTCCACGGCCTGCATCCTGCAGAGCAAGTTGGGGGCCAATGGCTGTCCGGCCTTCGATGTGCAGGCGGTATGCAGTGGTTTCATTTATGCGTTGACGATTGCTGACGCGATGATCAGAACGGGTGCTGCCAGCAGGGCGCTGGTGGTGGGCGCAGAGGTCTTTTCCCGCATTCTCGATTTTCAGGACCGCACGACCTGTGTATTGTTTGGCGATGGGGCCGGCGCAGTGGTACTGGAGGCCTCGGAGCGCCCGGGAATATTGGCCAGTGATCTGCATGCAGACGGCAAACACGCCGGGATTCTGTGTGTTCCAGGGCAGCTATCTGGTGGACAGGTGCTGGGTGATCCCTTGCTCAAGATGGACGGCAAGGCCGTTTTCAAGCTGGCAGTTGGCGTGCTTGATGAGTCGGCGCGGGCTACCCTGGCGAAAGCTGGAAAGGTGACGTCGGATATTGATTGGCTGATTCCGCACCAGGCCAACATACGAATCATGCAGAGCACGGCCAAGAAACTGGCACTGCCGATGGGCAAGGTTTTTGTCACAGTGGATCAGCATGGCAACACCTCTGCCGCCTCGATTCCGCTGGCGCTCGACACTGCTGTCCGCGCCGGGAAGGTCAAACCCGGCGAGCTGCTGTTGCTGGAAGGCGTCGGTGGTGGCTTTACCTGGGGTGCGGTGCTGGTACAGATGTAATTCATGAGTGCATTCGCGGTATGAAAAATTTTGCTTTTGTTTTTCCTGGCCAAGGTTCCCAATCCGTAGGCATGCTGGATGCATGGGGCGATCACCCGGTGGTGCGCGAAGTGCTTGCGCAGGCATCTGAAGCGCTGCACGAAGACATGGCTGAATTGATCCACAGCGGACCCAAGGAGGCGCTGGCGCTCACCACCAACACTCAACCCGTGATGCTAGTGGCTGCACTCGCCACCTATCGGGTCTGGATGGCAGAGACCGGTATGGCGCCTGCGGCCGTCGCCGGGCACTCGCTGGGAGAATATTCAGCCTTGGTAGCCGCCGGCGTCTTGACCCTGAGTCAGGCGGTGCCCCTGGTTCGCTTGCGGGCCCAAGCGATGCAGGAGGCGGTACCCGTAGGCGCCGGCGCGATGGCCGCCATCTTGGGAATGGATGCCGCAAAGGTCGCAGCGCTGTGCGCCGAAGTGACGTGTGGTTTTGGAGAAGATTCGCTGGAAGTGGTCGAAGCTGCCAATTTCAATGACCCCTTGCAAACCGTGATTGCCGGCAGCAAGCTGGCTGTCGAAAAGGCTTGCATCGACTTGAAGGCCGCTGGCGCAAAGAGGGCATTGCCGTTGCCAGTATCAGCCCCCTTTCATTCAAGTTTGATGAAACCTGCGGCTGAGAAGCTTCGTCTCAGACTTCAGGAAATCGAGTTCCTGCCGCCACAAATTGACTTGATCAACAATATTGATGTGAGTGTTGAGAGTGACGCCAACCGCATCCGGGATGCCTTGTACCGCCAGGCGTTCGGTCCCGTGCGCTGGGTGGAGTGCGTACAGGCGCTCAAGGCGCGAAACGTGTCATGTGTAGTTGAATGCGGGCCTGGCAAGGTGCTGGCCGGATTGGTCAAACGCATAGATCCGGAACTGAGCGGTCTGGCGTTGCTGGACCCGGCCTCCCTGGCGGCAGCGAGGGCAGAATTGTTGGGAGACGATCATGAGTGATGTCCTATTTGAAGGACAAGTGGCCCTGGTGACCGGAGCGTCGCGCGGTATCGGTGCCGCCATCGCGCTGGAATTGGCAAGGCAGGGGCTCAAAGTCATTGGTACCGCGACAACCGACCGCGGGTCAGAGCAGATTTCGCAGGCCCTGTCTGCCTTTGCCGGTTGCAGCGGCAGGACGCTGGACGTCAACGATGCACCGGCGGCAGAAAGTCTGATTGGCGCTATCGTCAAAGAGCATGGGGGTTTGCAGGTTCTCGTCAACAACGCCGGGATTACCCGAGACAACCTGGCGATGCGGATGAAAGATGAAGAGTGGGATGCTGTGCTGGACACCAATCTCAAGGCCGTGTTTCGCATGAGTCGCGCCGTCATGCGTACGATGATGAAGCAGCGTTACGGTCGCATCATCAACATCACCTCGGTGGTGGGCGCCTCAGGCAACCCGGGGCAAGCGAACTACGCGGCCGCCAAGGCAGGTGTTGCCGGCATGACCCGAGCGCTGGCGCGTGAACTTGGTTCACGCAACATCACTGTCAATTGTGTGGCGCCGGGCTTTATTGAAACCGACATGACCGCGGGTTTGCCGGAAGAACAGCACAAAGCGCTGCTTGGCCAGATACCTCTGGGGCATCTTGGCAAGCCATCGGACGTTGCACATGCTGTGGCGTATTTGGCTTCGCCGCAGGCCAACTACGTGACGGGACAGGAATTGCATGTGAACGGTGGCATGTTGATGTAAGCCGATTGATCCGTTCGGCAGCCGGTTTAGGGGTTCATCCCTAAGCCCGGCTAAAATCGCGAATCCATTTACAACCCTCTGAGGGAACCCATGAGCGATATCGAAGCACGCGTGAAGAAAATTATTGCCGAACAACTCGGCGTTGAAGAGTCACAAGTGACCAGTGAAAAAGCCTTTGTGGCTGATCTGGGTGCGGACTCTCTCGACACGGTCGAACTGGTGATGGCCCTGGAAGACGAGTTTGGAATCGAAATTCCGGACGAAGACGCGGAAAAGATCACGACTGTGCAAAACGCCATCGATTACGCCAATACACATAAAAAGGCGTAAGTCGGTTGTCATGTCGCGCCGTCGCGTTGTTGTAACAGGGTTGGGCTGCATCAGCCCCGTGGGTAACACGGTGGCCGACGCTTGGGCCAATGTGATTGCCGGCAAGTCTGGCATCGACCTGATCACAAAGTTCGACGCATCGACCTTCTCCTGCAGGATCGCCGGCGAAGTGAAGAACTTTCAGCTCGATTCCTACATCGGCGCCAAAGAGGCGCGAACGATGGACACCTTCATCCATTTTGGTATTGCGGCTGCTGCCCAGGCGATTGCTGATGCCAATCTGCCGACCCAGGATGCTTTGACGGATGAATTCTCGACCCGCATTGGTTGCCTGATCGGCTCGGGTATCGGTGGCCTGCCGATGATTGAAAGCATGCACGCCGAGTTTCTGCAACGCGGTGCCCGCCGTATTTCGCCGTTCTTTGTGCCAGCCACCATCGTCAATATGATTGCCGGGCAGGTGGCGATCCGTTTCGGTTTCAAGGGGCCGAACATTGCCATCGTTTCTGCTTGTACGACCGGCCTGCACTGCATCGGTGAAGCTGGGCGCATGATTGAATACGGTGATGCTGACGTCATGATTGCAGGTGGTTCGGAGGCCACTGTGTCGCCGCTTGGAATCGGGGGCTTTGCCGCCATGCGTGCCCTGAGCACGCGCAACGATGACCCGCAGACGGCTTCACGTCCTTGGGACCGGGATCGTGACGGTATTGTGTTGGGAGAAGGCGCTGGCGTGATGGTGCTGGAGGAGTACGAACATGCCAAGGCGCGTGGCGCCACCATTTACGCCGAACTGGCTGGCTTCGGCATGAGTGCGGATGCGGGCCACATGACAGCACCGAATCTCGATGGTCCGCGACGTGCCATGCTCAGTGCCATGCGCAATGCGGGTGTCAATGCAGACCAGATCGACTATCTCAATGCACACGGCACTTCGACCCCGTTGGGAGACCTGAACGAATCCAATGCGATCAAGGCGGCACTAGGAGATCACGCGAAGAAGATTGTCGTCAACTCGACCAAGTCGATGACCGGCCATTTGTTGGGGGGGGCAGGTGGCATCGAGTCGGTTTTCACCGTGCTGGCCTTGCATCATCAAAAGAGTCCGCCGACCATCAATCTGTTCAACCAGGATCCAGAGTGTGACCTGGACTATTGCGCCAATACTGCGCGCGACATGAAGATTGATGTTGCACTGAAGAACAACTTCGGTTTTGGCGGCACCAATGGGTCACTCGTGTTCAAGCGGGCACTCTGAGGCCCTTTTCGTTACTGATTTGGCAGTCAAAGGCCGGCCGAGCTCAGCATGCATAAGGCTCCGGCGGTTATTTACCCGGTGCGGCGCTCGGTCCTTCATGTCTGCCTGCTCGGATTGAGCAGTCTTACCGGGGTGTTGGCTGGATGGTACTGGTGCATTGGTTCATCCTGCGAGCCGTGGCGCCAGTGGCTGTACGCAATCACCTTGTTGCTTGCTGGTCTTGTGGCCTTTCGAAACTGGTGGTTCTCTCCAAATGGTACCCTGCGTTGGGATGGGCAAGGCTGGCAGCTTGACGTGTTGAATAGCCGCCTTGGTGGAATTGTGAGCCTTCATCTGGACTTGCAGGCGTGGCTGCTGCTTTGCCTGCGATCGGAAGATGGTAGCCGGAAATGGCTTTGGCTCGAGCGCCGCGCGGATCCGGTCAACTGGCATGCATTGCGCGGAGCGGTATTTTCTGTGCGCGGTGGCGGCGTGACGGATCTTGAGCATAGGCAATGAGTCCCCAATTAGTGGGTTTGTTGATTTTTTCAGAGAAAGGTTGATGATGATTCAATTCGGTTTGAAAAGACTGCAAGTCTGGTCTCTGGTCGCTGGTTGCAGCATTGCCGCCGTCGCCACCTTGGTGCCATTCAGTGCTGCGCAGGCACAGCAGCGGACCTTGCCGGACTTTACGGACCTGGTTGAGCAGGTCGGGCCGTCCGTCGTGAACATTCGGACGCTCGAAAAGGTCGCCCCCCGAGGCGGGCTTGATGGAAGCGGCCAGGATGAGATGTTCGAGTTTTTCCGGCGTTTTGGCCTGCCTATTCCGAACATGCCGCGCCAGTTGCCGTCCCCCCATCCGAGGCGCCCACAGCAACAGGAAGAAGAGCAACCACGTGGTGTGGGCTCTGGCTTTGTATTGTCAGCGGATGGCCTGATCATGACCAATGCGCACGTCATTGAAGGCGCTGACGAGGTCATCGTGACCCTGACCGACAAGCGCGAATTCAAGGCAAAAATCATTGGCTCGGACAAGCGCAGCGATATCGCACTGGTGAAAATTGAGGCTGGTGGTTTGCCTGCAGTCAAGGTCGGCGACGTGAGTCGCCTGAAAGTTGGTGAATGGGTCATGGCCATTGGCTCGCCGTTTGGGCTGGACAACACGGTGACGGCTGGCATTGTGAGTGCCAAACAGCGTGACACGGGTGACTATCTGCCATTTATCCAGACCGACGTCGCAATCAACCCCGGTAACTCGGGCGGCCCCTTGATCAATATGCGCGGGGAAGTGGTTGGCGTCAATAGTCAGATCTATTCGCGTTCCGGTGGATCGATGGGAATCTCTTTCGCCATTCCGATGGATGAGGCGGTTCGGGTCAGTGAGCAGTTGCGGGCGACAGGTCGTGTCTCGCGGGGCCGCATCGGAGTACAGATAGACCAGGTCACCAAGGAAGTTGCCGAGTCCATCGGTCTTGGAAAGCCTCAAGGTGCGCTGGTGCGTTCCGTAGAGAGTGGCTCACCAGCCGAGAAGGCCGGAGTTGAAGCCGGTGACATCATTACCCGGTTTGACGGAAAGGTAGTGGACAAGTCCAGCGATCTGCCGCGCATGGTCGGCTCAACCAAGCCAGGCACCCGCAGCACCTTGACGGTCTTCCGTCGCGGTGGCTCCAAAGATATTGTCGTCACCATTGCAGAGATTGATGCTGACAAGCCGGTCAAGAAGCCGAGCGAGAAAGAAGAAAAATCCAAAGGTTCCAGCGCTGGTCAGGCGCTTGGTTTGTCCGTCAGCGAATTGACCGAGGCCAACAAGAAGGAACTCAAGATCAAGGGTGGTGTGAAGGTCGATGCTGCTACTGAGGCGGCAGCGCGCGCCGGTTTGCGCGAGGGTGATGTCATCATTCAAATCGGCAATCTCGAGGTGACCAGTGTCAGAGAGTTTGAAGCAGCCCTGTCAAAGCTCGACAAAATCAAGGCCGTCAACGTGCTGTTCAGACGCGGAGAATGGGCGCAATATGCCGTGATTCGGACCGGGCGCTAGCCTTTCCGGCGCTTCGGCATTTGCCTCAAAAAGACAGGTAAAAAAATATTTTTGCCTGTCTTTTCTGTTATTCAATGTGTGCGGATACTAACTTGACCGCTGAAATACGCGTAGTTTTGGTTAGAATATAGCCCGATCATCAAGAGTTTCAGGCATATCAAAAGGTATGCAATCCATGATACGGGAAGAATTGAACGGATTCACAGATGATCCACAGTTCACCCACAAGTTGTCCATACGATGATTGTCAAAATTTGTTAATAAACTGTGTATAAAAATCCTGTTGCGGTACTGCAACGACTTGTGATCGCGTTGAAGGGGGCTGTACGTTGCCGGCTTTTTGCCTACAATGAAGTTCCAACCTTCGCAGTTGCCAATGATTGTTGGTTCAGGGCGCGTCACAACTCGACGCGCCCTTTTTTCTTGGCTCTCGCCGTTCTAATTCAACCACTTAAGTGCTCTCGTTGATGAATCACATCAGAAACTTTTCGATCATTGCCCACATTGATCACGGCAAATCGACATTGGCAGATCGTTTGATTCAGCGCTGTGGTGGCCTGCAGGACAGAGAGATGCAAGCGCAAGTGCTGGACTCGATGGATATCGAGAAAGAGCGTGGGATAACCATCAAGGCGCAGACCGCTGCGTTGCAATACAAAGCGCTCGACGGGCATACCTACAACCTCAACCTGATCGATACACCTGGACATGTGGATTTTTCCTACGAGGTGAGTCGCTCGCTCAGCGCTTGTGAAGGCGCCTTGCTGGTCGTGGACGCGAGCCAGGGCGTGGAAGCGCAGACGGTGGCGAACTGTTACACAGCGCTCGAGTTGGGTGTTGAGGTGGTGCCGGTCCTTAACAAGATGGATCTGCCTAATGCCGATCCGGATAACGCCAAGGTGGAAATCGAAGACGTGATCGGCATCGATGCCACCGACGCGATCGCCTGCTCTGCCAAGACCGGCATGGGGATCGACGATATTCTCGAAGCGGTCGTTGCCAGAATCCCCGCTCCAAAGGGTAACCCACAGGGGCCGCTGCGCGCCATGATCGTCGATAGTTGGTTTGACAACTACGTGGGGGTCGTCATGCTGGTGCGGGTTGTTGACGGGCGGCTGGCCAGGGGCGAGCGCATCAAGCTGATGGCGACCGACACCACCTATAACGCCGACAGCCTGGGTGTCTTCACACCCGCGAACGAATCGCGCCAGTCTTTGGAAGCTGGCGAGGTTGGCTATGTGATTGCCGGCATTCGTGAGTTGCAGGCGGCCAAAGTGGGTGACACCATTACCCTGATCAAGCCCGGAACCGGGGGCTCGGCCTTCACCGCGACCGAGCCGCTGCCGGGATTCAAGGAGATTCAGCCGCAGGTCTTTGCCGGCCTGTATCCGACCGAAGCCAACCAGTATGAAGGGCTGCGCGACAGCCTGGAGAAACTCAAACTCAATGACTCATCGTTGCAATATGTGCCCGAGGTGTCGCAGGCCTTGGGATTTGGTTTCCGCTGTGGATTTCTTGGGCTGCTTCACATGGAAATCGTGCAGGAACGACTCGAGCGCGAATTTGACCAGGACCTGATTACCACGGCACCCAGCGTCGAATACCAGGTAGTTCAGGTCGACGGCACCGTCAGAATGGTCGAAAACCCGTCGAAGATGCCCGATCAGGGGCGCCTCGATGAGGTGCGCGAGCCCATTGTCACGGTGCATCTGTATATGCCGCAGGACTACGTCGGTGCCGTCATGACGCTGGCCAATCAGAAGCGCGGTGTGCAGATGAACATGGCTTACCACGGACGCCAGGTGATGCTCACCTACGAGATGCCGCTGGCTGAGATCGTGATGGACTTCTTCGACAAACTCAAGTCGGTCTCTCGTGGCTACGCCTCGATGGACTACGAGTTCAAGGAATACCGCACCGCTGATGTGGTCAAGGTCGATATCCTGCTCAACGGCGAGAAGGTGGATGCCCTGTCGATCATTGTGCATCGCTCCCAGTCACAGTACCGTGGACGGGCCGTCGTCGCGAAGATGCGGGAGATCATTTCACGCCAGATGTACGACGTGGCGATACAGGCGGCCATCGGTGCCAACATCATTGCCCGTGAGACAATCAAGGCGCTGCGCAAGAATGTGATCGCCAAGTGCTATGGGGGCGATATTTCGCGCAAACGCAAACTTCTGGACAAGCAAAAACAAGGCAAGAAACGCATGAAGCAGATTGGTTCGGTTGAGGTGCCACAGGAAGCATTCCTGGCGATACTGCAGGTGGAAGACTGATGCAGGCCCTGACATCAGCGGTACTGGCAGCATTTGTCGGATACATCGCCGCCTGGTACTTCGGTATCGTCGAGGGCAACTTTGCTCTTTTGTTGTTTCTGGCAACGGTTGTAACCGGCATTTACTGGCTTCTGGAGCGTTTCTACTTCCTGCCGCAGCGTCAGCAGGCCGCGGCGCAACTGGAGTCGCAAGCGCTGCAGCGCCGTGCGGAACTGGGCAAGCAGGGGATCAGCCAGGTCGATGACAATATTGCCGAGGCCAGAAGTCGCGTCCTGGCACAACCCTGGTGGCTCGACTGGACTGCGGGTCTCTTTCCCGTGATCATCGCCGTTTTCTTTCTTCGCTCTTTCCTGTTCGAGCCCTTCAAGATTCCGTCAGGATCCATGATTCCCACCTTGCTTGTGGGGGACCTCATTCTGGTCAACAAGTTTCACTACGGTTTGCGTTTGCCAGTGATCCATACAAAAATTTCAGAGGGCAATGCGCCGCAGCGCGGGGATGTCATGGTGTTCCGTTACCCGCCCAAACCCAGTCTCGATTACATCAAGCGTGTTGTCGGAACGCCGGGTGACGAAGTGGCCTACCTCAACAAGCGTCTGACGATCAACGGCAAGGTCATCGAAACTACAACGGTGCCCGAATTCTTCGATGAAGACGCCATGCGCTACTTCAAACAATACGAAGAATCGCTCGGTCAGCACAGGCATCGTCTGCTCAACGACGATGACCGACCAGCCTCTGTGCCCGGCGCGGACGAATTCGTCTTCAAACAGAACTGCCGCTACAGTATTGAAGGCGTCGTTTGCAAAGTGCCGCCAGGTCACTATTTCATGATGGGAGATAACCGCGATAATTCGCTGGATTCTCGTTACTGGGGTTTTGTGCCGGACAAAAACATTGTGGGCAAGGCGTTTTTTGTCTGGATGAACTTCAGCAGTTTGAAGCGAATAGGGTCATTTGATTGAATTTGAGGACGGTATGACAATTCAGTTCAGATCCAGGCAACGTGGCTTGTCTTTCCTGGGGTTTCTGGTAGTTGGTGGCTTGCTGGCAGCCTGCGGCGTCATCATCGTGGAGATTGTTCCGACGGCGATCGAATACCAGGGTGTTCGCAGAGCGGCCGACAAGGCGCAGGAAGGCACTTCCGTCGCTGAAGTGCGCAGCATTTTTGACAAGTCCGCCTCGGTGGACAACATCAAATCCATCAGCGGCAATGACCTCGAAGTAAGCAAGGAAGGCGACAGGATCGTCGTCAATTTCGCGTACCAACGAGAAATTCATCTGGTTGGCCCGGCCTACCTGACGCTCAAATACAGCGGGCGTTCCAAGTAATGCTGGCAAGTCTAGGAGGCACAGGCGCGTGAACGAGGCGCTGACCGCATTGCAGGTCCGATTGCAGCACAGGTTTTCGGACCCCCACCTTTTGATGCGCTCAGTCACGCACCGCAGCTTTTCGATTGAGCACAACGAGCGGCTCGAATTCCTGGGGGACTCGGTGCTGAATCTTGCGGTGGCTGATTTGCTGTTTCAGCGTTTGAGTGCATTGCCCGAAGGTGACTTGTCCCGGGTACGGGCCAATCTGGTAAAACAGGACACGCTGCATCGTCTGGCGGTTGAACTGGGCTTGCCAGACGTCATTCGCCTGGGCGAGGGCGAGGCTCGTTCAGGAGGACAAAAAAGACCCTCGATACTGGCCGATGCGCTCGAGGCCGTCATCGGTGCAGTTTATCTGGACGCCGGTTTTGCGGCAGCGCAAAACCTGGTACATCGCCTGTTTCAGGCGGTTGAAATCAACCCCGAAATGCAGGCCATTGGCAAAGACCCCAAGACCGAGTTGCAGGAATGGTTGCAGGCGCGCAAGATGAGCTTGCCCTTGTACCGTGTGGTTGGCACGCTGGGAGCGGCACACAAGCAGACCTTCGATGTCGAATGCGAAGTCATCGAACTCAACTTGTCGGAGCGCGGTATCGGTGCTTCGCGCCGCGCTGGCGAGCAGGCAGCGGCCACGGCCATGCTGCAAACCATCAAGGCCAGGACGACGATATGACTGACACAAAACCTCTGGCCGAGCAGGCTCACGCAAGCGCGCCCGAGGGTCAGGATGATCTCGAAAGCATGCTCAAGGGCCTGCATCGTGCAGCGGGCCCAGGAACGCCGGCTGCAGACCAGCGCTGCGGCCTGATCGCCATTGTCGGCAAGCCCAATGTTGGAAAGTCCACCCTGCTCAATGCGTTGGTGGGTCAAAAAATCAGCATCACTTCGCGCAAGGCGCAAACCACGCGCCATCGCATCACCGGCATCCACACTCTGGGAAAGACCCAGTTTGTGTTTGTCGACACACCTGGTTTCCAGACCCGTCACAACAATGCCTTGAATCGCTCGCTTAACAAGACCGTGCTTGGCGCCGTTGGCGATGTTGACCTGATTCTGTTTGTGGTGGAAGCCGGCATGTTTAACCAGGCCGACGCCAAGGTGCTCGAACTGTTGAGCAAGGAAGTTCCCACCCTGTTGGTGGCCAACAAGCTCGATCAGGTGACGCGCCGCTCCGACATCGCGCCGTGGCTGCAGCAGATGCAAGAGCGCCATGCCTTCGCCGAGTTTGTTCCCATGTCGGCCAAAAATGCCAAAGACATTGAACGTCTGCTCGGCATCTGCGAGCGCTTCCTGCCCGAGCAGGCCTGGTGGTACGCGCAGGACGAGCTGACTGACCGCAGCGAGAAATTTCTGGCCAGCGAGACGGTGCGCGAAAAGCTGTTCCGCCTCACAGGCGACGAGTTGCCCTACACATCGACGGTGGTGATCGACAAATTCGAAGAAGAAGCCGGACGCGGCAAACAGAAGCGATTACTCAGGATCGCCGCCACCATTGTTGTCGAGCGTGACACGCACAAAGCCATGGTGATTGGTGACAAGGGTGAACGTATCAAGCGCATTGGCACGGAAACCCGGATCGAATTGGAAAAGGCGCTGGACGCCAAGGTCTTCATCGAGTTGTGGGTCAAAGTGCGCTCCGGCTGGGCCGACGATGAGGCGCGCGTTCGTTCATTTGGTTATCAGTGACGGTTGTGCGTGGCCACCAAACGTATTTCTGACGAACCCGCGTACGTCCTGCACCGCTACGACTGGAGCGAATCCAGCCTGATTCTGGAGGTGTTCACGCGCCACCATGGACGCATTGCGCTGGTGGCCAAGGGGGCGAAGCGGCCGAGTTCGAGTTTTCGTCCCATTCTGTTGCCGCTGCAGCCCTTGCACATCGCCTTTGGTGGTGATGGCGAAATCCGGACCCTTAAAGGAGCGGAATGGCAGGGCGGGCACATCATGCCCAGTGGCGAGGCCCTGATGTCGGGCTACTACCTCAATGAATTGTTGATGCTGCTATTAGCCCGTGACGACCCGCACGCGGGACTGTTCGATGTCTATGCCAACGTGGTGCAAGTCATCGCTTCAGAGCATGGTGAGGTCTTGCAATCGGCATTGCGGGCCTTTGAGTTGCTGTTGCTGCGCGAGATTGGTTTGCTGCCGCTGCTCGATGCACAAACCATGACACTGCGCTCGCTCGACGCGCAGGCCATGTACAGTCTGGTACCCGAGGGAGGTCTGCGCCAGGCCGGTTCAGACGACCGCAGCAGCCTGAGCGGCGCACAGTGGCTGGCCTTGCAGGAGTCGCTGACCACGGCCGCACCCTTCACCGCCACCTTGCGGGCCTGTTCGCAAGTGATGGCTGAACTCAAACCGCAATTGCGTGCGCTCCTGAATTACCATTGCGGGGTCGGCACTTTGCGGACCCGGCAGATGATGATAGATCTGCAATCGCTATGAACAAAACATGTCTTTCGGTCAACCTCAACAAGGTGGCGCTGGTGCGCAACACGCGCCATCTCGGCATTCCCAGCGTGACGCGCGCGGCGACCCTGTGCTTGCAGGCAGGTGCGAGTGGCATCACGGTTCATCCACGACCTGACGAGCGCCATATTCGTGCCACCGATGTGATTGAATTGGCCGAACTACTGCGCGCCTGGCCCGAGCGCGAATTCAACGTGGAAGGCAATCCCCTGCACAACCTGATGGATTGCGTGCGCGACTTGCGTGAGCGTGGCCTGCCCGTCCACCAGGTCACTTTTGTTCCCGACAGCGAAGCTCAGTTCACCAGCGACCACGGCTGGAATCTCCCGGCCGATGCGGATAGCCTTCGCCCCCTGATTGCCCAGGCCCACGCGTTGGGCGTTCGGGTCAGCCTGTTCATGGACGCCGAACCGCAACTCATGGCGGCCGCCAAGGCCGTTGGCGCCGACCGCGTCGAGCTCTACACCGAACCCTACGCTGCAGCCTGGGGCACGGCGCAGCAAGAGACTCAGTTGGTGCGATTTGCCAGCGCTGCGCGTTCGGCGCTGGATGCCGGGCTGGCCGTCAACGCCGGTCATGACCTGAACCGCGACAATCTTGCCGCCTTCGTCCGTCGCGTTCCTGGCGTCAGCGAAGTCTCGATTGGTCACGCCCTGATTTCCGATGCACTCGAACTCGGTTACGCCGCCACCGTTGCAGATTACTTGCGCTGCATTGACGAAGGCTTGTCGTGATATTTGGCGTCGGCACTGACATCTGCGACGTGCGCCGGATTCGCCAGAGCTTTGCGCGCCATGGGGACCGCTTTGCCAAAAAAATTCTCAGCGAGGCCGAATTCAAGACCTGGCAGGCGCGCAGTGCGCGCTGGCCCGAACGCGGTGTGCGCTATCTGGCGACTCGCTTCAGCGCCAAGGAGGCGTTCAGCAAGGCCATCGGCCTGGGCATGGTCTGGCCCATGCACTGGCGTCAGTGCGAGATTGCCAAACTTTCCAGCGGCAAGCCGACCATCGTGCTGCATGGCGAACTGAAAGAATGGTTTGAGTCGCGACAACTCAGCGCGCACGTCAGCCTGACCGACGAGACCGACTATGCCGCCAGTTTCTGCGTGGTCGAGCAAATTTGACACCCATCAGCGAGACATTCCATGGCACAGCACGCACCCCTCATCATCGACATTGCAGCCCTGAGCCTGAGCAAAATTGACCGCCAGCGCCTGATGCACCCACTGGTCGGCGGTGTCATCCTGTTTGGTCGCAACTGGCAGGATCGTCAGCAGCTGACCCGGCTGTGCCGCGACATCAAGGCACTGCGACGCGACCTGCTGATCTGTGTGGATCACGAGGGTGGTCGAGTGCAGCGTTTCAAAACCGATGGCTTCACTCACTTGCCACCGATGCGCGCTCTGGGCGAGATGTGGCTGCGCGACGGCAAAGCCGGTGCCGGCAGCGGCGCACTCCAGGCCTGCAACGCGGCCACCGCGTGCGGCTTTGTGCTGGGTTCCGAATTGCGTGCCTGCGGCGTTGACTTGAGCTTCACCCCGGTGCTCGATCTCGACTACGGTGGCAGCAGCGTCATTGGCGACCGCGCCTTGGCGCGCGACCCGCGCGTCGTCAGCTTGCTGGCCAAGAGCCTGATGCATGGTTTGCTGCAAAGCGGCATGGCCAATTGCGGCAAGCACTTTCCGGGTCACGGTTTTGTCAAGGCCGACTCCCATACGGATATTCCGGTTGACCGACGCAGTCTCAAAGCCATTCTGGCCGACGACGCAGCACCCTACGGCTGGCTCAACACCACGCTTCGCAGCGTCATGCCGGCGCATGTGATCTATCCCAAAGTGGACCATCGTGCGGCCGGCTTCTCGTCGCGCTGGTTGAACGAGCTCCTGCGTGGCCAACTGGGCTTTGGCGGCGCCATCTTCAGCGACGACCTGTCGATGGCGGGCGCCCGAATGCTCGACCGCAAGCCGCTGACTTACACGCAGGCAGCAATTCTGGCCCTGAATGCGGGTTGCGACATGGTGCTGCTGTGCAATCAGACACTGGTCGATAGCGCAGGCGGCGGTCTGGCGGTCGATGTTCTGATGGATGGCTTGACCGAAGCCTTGCTCAAAGGAGTCTGGCAGCCGAATGAAGCCAGCGATGAGCGACGTCGTGCACTTCTGCCATGCACTCCCGCACCGGCGTGGGAGGATTTGATGGTGCAACACGACTACATGCATGCGCTCGACTGCGTTCCGTAAGCGCTGCGCTTGCGGCTTGAACAAGGAAGGTAATCAATGAAATATCTGAAATTGGTGGTCGGATTGGCAGTGGTGCTGGCTTTCTTGCCCGGGGTCTCACAAGCGCAACTGGCCTATGCCGCCAAGCAGGTCAATCTGCGCGCCGGGCCTGGCATGGAATACCCGGTGGTTGCCATCCTGCTGGCGGGTGTGCCAGTCACCGTCCAGGGCTGCGTGGCTGACTACCGCTGGTGTGATGTGGAGGCAGGTCCGAGCCGCGGTTGGGTCTATGGTGGCAACATTGTTTACCCGTATCAGGGTGCCAATGTTCCGGTCATCAGCTACGGTGCCCTGATCGGCATCGGTGTCCTGGCCTTCAGTGTCGTCAATTACTGGGATCAGCACTATATTGGTCGTCCCTGGTATCCCCAGCGCCACCGCTGGATCAACCGCCCGCTGCCACCGCATGCGCCGCCAGTGCCACGGCTGGCGCCGCCAGAACACCGGGGGCCTGTGGGTCACGCGCCAGTGCCGCCAGACGCCAAACCACATGGGGTGCCATCGGTTGCACCGCCGCAGCGTGATCAGCATCCCGCGCAGCGCACGCCGGAACCCAGACAGGCGCCCCGTGGGCCAAAGGAAAAGGAGCAGGGGCAGCCTGCACGATGAAATCCAAGTCATCCCAGGGTGGCCTGGTTTACTCGACCGAAGTCGGGCGCACATGCCCGAAGTGTCGTCAGGCGCTGGCCAGCTGTCGCTGCAGTGCTGCCAGCGTACGGCCCGTCACCGATGGCGTGCTGCGTGTGTCCCTGGAAACCAAAGGCCGCGCCGGCAAGGGCGTTACGGTGGTGCGGGGATTGGCGCTTGACGAAACGGCCATCGCTGCCTTGGGCAAGCAACTCAGGACCTCCTGCGGCAGCGGTGGTACGGTCAAAGGTGGTGTGGTCGAAGTGCAGGGCGATCACCGTGACCGCGTTATCCTGATGCTGACCGAGCAGGGCTATGTCGTGCGGCGCGCGGGTGGCTGAGGGCGCCCGGACCGGGACAGCTCAGTTCATGCCGCAACCACCCGGCCCACCGGCATGGATGCACGACCCGCACGGGCTGGTGATGGCCGGCCCGGCCTGA
The DNA here is from genome assembly GCA_964654655.1 of uncultured Rhodoferax sp. Taxonomy (GTDB): domain Bacteria; phylum Pseudomonadota; class Gammaproteobacteria; order Burkholderiales; family Burkholderiaceae_C; genus Rhodoferax. The sequence continues at coordinate 19,087 of CAZZLB010000005.1, forward strand.
GGCGTCGTGGTCGCGAAGACCGACAACAACTTGTCAAGGTCGGATGAGTGGCACTCTGGGCACTGCGGCTGAGTGCCCGAGCGCACCAGGGCTTCAAATTTGTGGCCGCACGCACTGCAGGCGTATTCATAAATCGGCATGGTTACTCCAGGTTCTTCGCCGATTATCGATCCAATCTTCTGCTTTGCCCGGTCGCCCACAGTTGGCCGCTCCGCGATGGGTGTATAAACCGGGAGCCTTGGCGCGACAGCGCGCCATCACAACAAGGATGAACCAACATGGGCGCGCAGTGGAAAGCAAAAGGCAAGGAACTGGCGGCAAACGCCAAAGGACGGTTGTTTGGCAGATTGGCCAAAGACATCATGATTGCAGCACGCAACGGTGCCGACCCCGCGTCGAACGCGCGCCTGCGCTTGATCGTGGAGCAGGCGCGCAAGGTGTCCATGCCAAAGGAAACGCTGGACCGGGCCATCAAGAAGGGTGCCGGTTTGACGGGTGAGGCGGTCAATTTTGAGCGCGTCATCTACGAAGGCTTTGCGCCGCACCGTGTGCCATTGATGGTCGAATGCCTGACCGACAACGTGAACCGCACCGCCCCCGAAATGCGCGTGCTGTTTCGCAAGGGACAGCTCGGAACTTCAGGTTCGGTCGCCTGGGATTTCGACCACGTTGGCATGATAGAAGCCGAGCCGGCAATCGCTGACGCCGATGCCGAACTCGCAGCCATCGAAGCCGGTGCGCAGGATCTGGAGGTCGGCGACGAAGAAGGTTCGACGACCTTCCTCACTGATCCGGCCGATCTTGACCTGGTGAGCCGCGCGCTGCCGGCGCACGGTTTCAGAGTCATCTCGGCCAAGCTCGGCTACAAGCCGAAGAACCCGGTTGACCCGACTGGTTTGAGCGCCGAACAAATCGAAGAAGTTGAAACCTTCCTGGCCGCCATTGATGCGCATGACGATGTACAAAACATTTTCGCGGGTCTGGCGAACTGAGGCTCGCTGCGTCCTGCACGCTGGCCAGACTAATGACAGCGCCATTGGGTGAACGCATCCTCCGGACTTTCCGCAGTGACGACCACCAGGTAGTCTTTCGGTCCCCGCTGTGCCACCAGCACACCATAGTCGGTCAGGCCCTTGGCTGACGCGCTTTGCGCTGCGCTTGCCCAAACCTGATCGAGATGGCTGACGTAAACCGGCACGTGCTTTGCAAGCTGCTGGCGCGCGTCCTTGCTGAGTCGCAGGAGGTGAACGTGCAACTGGTTCTGGCTCCGGTGAAATTGCGGATTGACGACCAGGGCGAGTGATTCGGTCTCGATCCGGCTGGCCGCCACGTCCCAGGCAAACTGCCAGATGCCATCCGGTCGATTCGGGTCTTCAACGCCCCGCACCGTGCGGATGGGCAATGCCAGGCCATGCACAAAACTGGCTGGACAGCCGCACATCTTGATGTCGCGAATCGCCGTGTAACTGGCGTTGAGCGCCCAGACCTCGGTGCTCTTTTTGCAATCCAGTGGCGCGCCACAGCCGGCATCGTTGCGTGGTGCGCGGCATTGAGTGCAGTAGTTGGCCTGCGCCGGGTCGACGCAGTGGTTGACGATGTCGAGCAGTATGTCGCTGCGCTCGATTGCCAGCGCTGGTCCGTGGCACAGCCAGGCCAGCGTCAGTGCGATTCCTGACCAGAGAATTTTCGACCGGTTAGAGGATAGGAGAGACATTTTTCGCCCGAAAACCTGAATGAGTCCATTATCCCGTTTCCACTTTTTCGCAGTTTGACTGATGAATGGGAAAAATTCCCGATAAAATCGCACGCAATCAATACATCAAAACGACAATGACCAAGCTCACCGAACCCGCTGCCAAGCTGCGCCCGCAGAAGGCCGCCGGGCTGCCTGAGCCTGCGCTGGCAGCGCAGGCCATTGCACTGGTGCTGCAACCACTGGCCCGCCTGATGATTGATCATGGTCTGCAGTTACCCTCGCTGGTGGAGTTGTTGAAGCAGGCCCTGGTGCAGGAGGCTGTGGCAGCCTATGGCCTGGCCGACAAGGGCAGTTCCGACACGCGCATTGCCTTGTTGACCGGGGTCCATCGCAAGGACGTCAGGCGCTTGCGTGCGCAGCCTGTAGCAACCGAGGGCATCAACCCGATGATGCCGGTGGCGGCATCGGTGGTGGCACGCTGGATCAGTGAGCCACGCTATTTGAATGCGGACCAGAGTGCCAGGGCATTGGCGCGTACGCCGGGGCGTGGCAATGAGGGGGAGTTTGACTTCACGACACTGGTAGCCGAAGTCAGCCGTGACGTAGGCGCCCGCGCCGTGCTGGATGAACTGGAGCGCCTCGGTGTGGTCGATCTGCGTGACGACGGCTACGTGGTTCTCAAGTCCACGGCCTTTGTGCCGCAGGAGGGGCTGCGTGAGTCCTTTCATTTCCTGGCGGCCAATGTCAGCGACCACCTGAGCGCGGCGGTACACAACCTCAAGCCGGGTCGTGAGGGGCCGGCTTTGCTCGACCAGAGCGCCTTTTCACAGGATTTGTCGGCGGCACAGGCACAGCAGTTGCAGCAGCAGGCGCGGCGCCTGTGGGCCAGCGCGCTGCAGCAGTTTTTGCAAACCGCCACCGTCGCCGAGGAGCGCAGTCAAAACACGAAGGGGGCACGGCATCGCGTTCGCTTTGGCGTCTATTTTCACGATGCACAGCAAGCGCAGGTCGCATCCGGGAGTGCCAGCAGCGCAACGACGAAAAAACCCAGGAGGAATAAAACATCATGAGCAAGTCTGAGAAGGCAGCTGCCCAACTGACACGGCGTCACTGGATGGTACTGGCGGCGTCTGCCATGACGGCGGGTTGCGGCGGTGGTGGCACGTCAGGCATTGCCGGCTTGCCCGGGACCGGTGGCACCGGCGTGTTTGCGCAGGGTGCGATTTCCGGCTTTGGCAGCGTCATCATCAACGCGATCAAGTTTGACGACACGCTGGCTGCTGTGCTGATCGATGGTCAGAGCGCCACGTCGGCTGATTTGCGACTGGGCATGGTGGCC